>CAYZGS010000079.1:0-2921 GCA_964478145.1 uncultured Candidatus Saccharibacteria bacterium
CGTTGGGGGAATTCGGCGGGAATCCTTGGGACGCGCTTCGCGCGTCCCGCATTTCTGCTTCAAAAAAACCTTTGAGTTCTGTTCTGGTGCGCGGGAGAGGACTCGAACTCCTGGCCTTCCCGGTGTAAACGGGTTGCTCTACCAACTGAGCTAACCGCGCAATAATTTTATCAATTATCTTCTAGAAGAGCTCCAACCAAAGGCTGATCCGCGTCCGGCGGAAACCCGCACAATAATCTAAATTACCATTTTTACAACGATGGGTCAATGACAGGAGAAGGAGAATTCAAAATATCAGCAGATTTTTTTTCTCGTTCGGAAAAATATTCCAGCACTTTTTCTATCTCCTCTTTTTTTATTATTTTAACCTGTTCTTCGGCACTTCCGGCTGGCAAAACCGGATCTTTATCAATCCTCATAAAGAGATAAAAGCTAAAAACAAAAGAAGCAAGAATTATCAAGATTGTTGCGCCAAGAATCAATTTCCAATAAAAACCCGGATTGATTTCTGAACTTCCTTTTTTAAAACTTTTTTTTCTTTTTAAAAATTTTATTTCCATTTTATAAAAAATTCTGGCTGATAATTTTTACCTTTTCTTTCCAAATCTACAAAATAAAACTCAAAAGTCTTATTTTGTAGACTGCTTCCCACTGCGGAATTTCTTTTTTTGTCTTACCCACGCCAGGGGATGCAGGTATCTTCTGTGGATTCAAATTTTGATTTTGAATATCCACTGAGGCAAATTCAAGTTCATACGGAGAATTTTCCAAGAGTAATAATAGTTTGTAAATCGTTTCAAAAGTTCCGGACGCTTTCATTTCAACCACTAGGGAGGAACTATTCTCCATTATGTTTACGGAAGCAACTTCAAATTCTGCCTTCGCTTCCAAGGCTGAATCTTCAAGCAAATCCAAAAATGGCACAATATCGGGATTTTTGATAAAATGGGCCTCTAGCAAAGCTTTTTCGTTTTCCGCCGATTTAATTGAACGAATAAGAAATTCCGCATCCTCTCTGTGGGTTGCCTCCGTTCGCCATTCTGCTTCTATCCGCTCCAATGTTTTTTCATTGTCGCTTATATTTCTATACAGAAAGACAGAAAGAAAGCAGGCAAAAGCAAAAAATAATATGGAGATAAGTAATAATTTTTTTTGAATAATAAATTGCATCGTATTACGAGGGAACTAAATTTAAATAAAATTCAATATTGGACCCTTTGACAAAATTTGAAATCGGCAAATCAACTTTAGAAAAGGCAGTATTATCTTCAAGCGCCTGACGGAACAAAAGCAGAGTTTCCCGATTAGGCGCTTGACCGCTGACATTTATTCTTTTGCCCGTTTCCGGGTTGTTTTCGTAAAAAATCTCGGTAATTTTGATGCCAGGCGTTTTTTTAAAAATGATTTCATTCATCACCTTTTGCGAAAAAACAAATCCGTTTTTCTCGGCATTTTCAATTAAATTTAATTTATTTCTCAAATCATCGGCCGCCGCCAGGATATTTCGGTCGGGCAAGGAAACAGTTTCATTTTTTTCTGATTCCAGTTTGGCACTGGCAAGGTTCTTCTTCTCGGAAGAAAGAAGGTAGGACGGCAAAATTAGGGCAGAGAAAACAAACAAGGATCCTCCTAGCATTAAAAAAAGCACGCTTGCCAGCCTAAAGTAAAAATCCTTAGACATTTTTTTCTTCTGTTCGTTTGGAATTAAATTAATCATAATAAAAATTTCTTAAGGCAAGCCCCAGAGCGGAAGCGAAGGCCAAAGATTGTTTAAAATCTATTTGGGGAATGTATTTTTCCGTATCCGCTATATTAACCCAAACATCAGCCATTTCCACATTGCTTTTTATACTGACAGAAAGATATTCAGAGAGCCCTATTAAATTGGAATCGCCTCCGCAAAGAATTATTTTCTTAATGGATGATCTGTCTTTGCCGTCTTCATCCTTATGAGTATGCCAGTATAAAAAGTGTTTTGCCACTTCATCGCGCAGAACGGAGACGCCATTCAAAAGTATTGAAAAAACTTCCGTATTGGCGGAATTGCGCCTTAATCCATATTCTCTTTTCATTTTTTCCGCTTCTTCAAAACTCACTTTGAAATTTTTCCCAATCATGTTTGAAAGCATAACTCCACCAATATCCAAAGTGGAAGTAAATATCACTATCCCTCCGGATACGATAAAAATGCCCGTGCGTTTCTTGCCAAAGTCAACAATCATATAGGTGCCCAAATCCCCGTTTTTGATAACAGACCGGGCAATTGCCTGTGCTTCAAGTTCAAAAGACTTAACTGAAACCACGGAATTTTTAAAGACCGAGAGATAACTTTCAATAACATTTTTTGGTATGGCTGCAACTTGCAGTCCCAGACTTTGTGTATCTTCATTCAATAATTCATAATCAAATATGGCATCTTGGGCCGGTATCGGTATATATTCTTCAAGAGAAAGTTCTATTCCCTCTCTGATATGCTCCAGTCCTGATTTTTCCAGCCTGAGTTTAAAAAGATATACTTGTTCTTCCGGCAAAGAGACACGAACAGATTCTATTCCCTCTTCTTTTTTTAATGAAACCAAAATTTCTTCCAGCCTTTTTGGATCTTTTATTTTACCCGATTCAATGATACCGGGAGAGACTTTTCTTTCTCCGTATCGGCCCATCCTGATTCTGTCTTTACTGGCGACAAGTTCCACAAATTTCATGGACTCGTCCGATATGTCTAAACCGAAAGAAGGCAAAGCGAGAAGCTTCGGTACTGGGAAAAATCTGTTAAATAAATTCTTGGACACATTAATATTATACCTCGGAGCGGGATTTTTAACAAAATTAATTTATCCGAAGATTTTTTCTATCCAAATATCTTTGCAAGACCAGGGCGGCAGCGGAAGCATCTACGCTTTTATTTCTGGGCTTTTTTA
>CAYZGS010000079.1:2931-3382 GCA_964478145.1 uncultured Candidatus Saccharibacteria bacterium
TAATTCTTTTTTATTGTTTCCGGACTTGCGGGCTCGTCCGCCAAAATTTTTATATCGGCGGGCTTCAACCGAGGTCAAAAACTCTTTCTGTCTGTGTATAGGCAAATTAAACTTTTTTTTAAGCTTTGAAACAAAAATCTCAATCTCTGCCGATAGGATATTTAATTTCCCGGAAAAATCCGTCGATTCCCCGATAACAATTTCTGAAATTTTTTCCGTTTTTATAACTTCATCAAGCTTTTCGAAACAATCTGAATCGTTGCTCATTATTTTCTTCGGGAAAGCCAAAATTCCACCCTCATCCGAAACAGCCAAACCAATCCTCTTTGTTCCATAATCTATGCCTAAAAATTTTATCCCATTAAAAATTTCCACTTTTTTGTTCATTTTGTCGTCCATTTTATAAGAGTCCTTTAATACTAATTTCTAATGGGACTCATAAACAGAATAC
>CAYZGS010000080.1:0-3319 GCA_964478145.1 uncultured Candidatus Saccharibacteria bacterium
CCCCGCTAGGCGTGGCTTTTTCGAATGATCTATGTAGTATAACAAATTATAATAAAAAAGCAATGAAGTGTGGATAACTTGTTGACTTTTTTATCTATATATGCTATATTATATGCAAATAAATTGGCTTTAGATTTTTGACAAAGATTTTGGGAGCATTAGCACGAGGGGTTTTTGAGTATAAAGGAAAATTATACTTTGGAGACAATTATGCTAATCAAGACACATTAGTTAGATTTGTAAAAGATGGGAATATTATTCCAAGTGATGTACGTCAAGTCATAGAAATATCTTCTCTTGAAAAAATTCAAAAACTAGAAGAAGATGATTTAAAAAAACTTGGAATAGATCGCGATACACTTTTCAAACTTTTGAAAAATTATTAAATTAAAAAAAGTTTAGCACCGTCTTTAAACAAGCGGAGTTTTTTATTTCTAAGCTAATCGTATTTCTCCCATTTCTTCTTTTATTATTTTTTCTTTTCATGTTAATCTTTATTTATGTGCGGAATAGTAGGATATATAGGGAATAGAAAGGCTTGCCCAATTTTAATAAAAGGATTGGAACGCTTAGAATACCGCGGTTATGACAGCGCGGGGATAGCGGTGTTAAATAATAATAAAATTGAAGTTTATAAGAAGAAAGGCAAAGTATCATTGCTTAGTTCCTTTGTCAATAATAAAAATCTATCAAGCGGCATCGGCATAGCTCACACAAGGTGGGCAACTCACGGAGAACCTTCCGATAGAAATTCTCATCCGCATCTTTCGAGCTCCGGAAAAATCGCTATTGTTCACAATGGCATCATTGAAAACTATCAATCAATAAAAAAGGTTTTAGAAAATAAGGGTTATGTTTTTGAAAGCGACACAGACACTGAGGTATTGGTAAATCTGATAGAAGACGTACAGAAAAATACCAAAACCAAAATTGAAAAGGCCGTACGCCTGGCTTTAGCAAAAGTGATAGGTGCCTACGCCATAGTTGTAATGTCTTCCAACGAAAAAGATACTCTCATTGTCGCCAAAAAGGGAAGCCCAGTGGTTTTAGGCATTGGAATTGGTGAATATTTTATTGCTTCAGATGCCACGCCACTTGTGGAATATACGGATAAGGTTATTTATCTAAACGATGAAGAAATGGCAATAATAAAAAAGAACAAACTTACCGTCAAAACAATAAAGAATGTCGTGAAAAATCATTACGTGCAAAAATTAAACATAAAACTTGAAGAGCTTGAAAAAGAAGGTTTCCCGCACTTTATGCTCAAGGAAATTTATGAGCAGCCAAGATCTGTCAGAGACAGTATGCGAGGCAGAATAAATTCCAAAAGCGGAGAAATAAAGTTGGGAGGAATTGAAAAATTTGAAAATAGATTGGTAAAAGCAAAAAGAATAATTATTCTCGCTTGCGGAACAAGTTGGCACGCGGGGCTTGAGGCAAAATATTTTTTTGAAGAATTAGCGAAAATTCCGGTTTCAGTTGAATATGCTTCAGAGTTCAGATATAGAAATCCAGTAATTTATAAAGATGATTTAGCCATAGCTATTTCACAGTCCGGCGAGACGGCAGATACCTTGGCGGCCTTGAATTTAGCGAAGAAAAGGGGCGCGATAGTTTTGGGTGTGTGCAACGTGGTAGGCTCTTCTATTCCGCGCAATACTGACGCGGGAATATACACTCATGCCGGTCCTGAGATAGGTGTAGCTTCCACTAAAGCATTCACTGCCCAGCTTACTGTGCTTACGCTTATGTGTTTGAAACTTGCCTTGCTCAAAAAAACGCTCCCGAAAGTCCAAATTAAAAAACTCCTCAGTGAACTTGAAAAGGTTCCAAATAAAATAGAGCTAGTGCTTAAAAAGAAAGAAGAAATAAAAATTATCGCCAAGAAATTTAAGGATGTAAAAAACTTTATCTATCTAGGGCGTGGATATGGTTTTCCTCTGGCTCTGGAAGGAGCGTTGAAATTAAAAGAAATTTCATATATACACGCGGAAGGGTACCCCGCGGCGGAAATGAAACATGGACCGATTGCTTTGATAGATAAAAACATGCCTGTTGTTTTTATTGCTAATAAAGGAGCTTCGTATGAAAAAGTAATTAGTAATATGATGGAAGTTAAAGCTAGGAAAGGAATTATTATAGCCATTATCACCAAAGGCGATAAAGAGGCAAGAAAAATCGCGGATCATTGCATAGAAATACCGGAAACTTCAGAAATAATGATGCCTTTTGTCGCCTCTATTCCTTTGCAAATGCTCGCGTACTATATCGCAGTGTTGCGGGGTTGCGATGTAGATAAACCCAGAAATCTGGCAAAATCCGTAACGGTGGAATAAATTATATTAATCTAATTTCTCCCATTTCTTCCTTAATCAATTCTTTTATTTCCATCACTGAAAGGATAGCGTTGGCGTTTTGAATCGGCATCTGCATAGCACGAATCAAATCATCCCGCGGGATTGGTTCGCGAAGCAGATTTATGATTTTTTTCTCTTCCGGCGATAAATCTTCAAAAAGTTCCGCTTGCCTATTTTTGTCTCCTTTTTCGCCAGCCGGTAAATCAAAACCGAGCGCTTCCAGCACGTCTTCGGCGGAGACAACAGGTGTCGCACCTTGCTTGATCAATTTATTGGTGCCTTTTGAATTAGGAGAAAAAATTGAGCCGGGTACGGCTAAAACATCTCTATTATATTCTGTAGCCAAACGAGCAGTAATGAGAGTACCGGATTTTTCTTCAGCTTCTATAATAAGCACGGATTTGGAAATGCCCGCCATCAGGCGATTGCGCATAGGGAAACTCCACTGGGTTGCTTTGAACTCCGGTTCAAATTCTGAAATTAGGCATCCGCCATTTTTCAGCACTTCTTTTATAAGGTGCATATTTGCCGCCGGATACATGGCTTTTTCAGAAAGCCCGGAACCTGGAAAAACCAAGGTTCGGAGCCCTATCTGCATCGCCTTTTTATGCGCTATGGTATCTATACCCATGGCAAAACCAGAAACTATGGCAATGGGGTATCCTTTCAACCCAGCAATTATTTTCTCACAAGACTCTTTACCATAAGAAGTGAACTTCCGCGAGCCGACCACGCATAAATAGATTAAGTCTTCTTCGGGTAAATGGCCGATTATCCAAAGATCTTCCGGTGGCTGTGGAATCTCTAAAAGTGCTTTTGGAAATTCTTTTTTGGACAGTTTTCTAATTTGCATGTTATGCAAGAAATATCTTTTAAAAACCGCGCATAATTTTCTACTAAAAATTTGCCATGCTCGGCCCGTCAGCCTGCGCAATGCTTTTTAAAAGTTATTTCTCGCT
>CAYZGS010000081.1:0-3312 GCA_964478145.1 uncultured Candidatus Saccharibacteria bacterium
TTCATATTTTTCCGCCAAATCCGGGATAAAATTTCCGTCAGAATTTTTCCTCATCAATCCGGAATAGACTAGCGATACTAAATCTTGCTCAGTATTTGTTCTTGCCAGTGCTGGGTTTATGAAACGCGGAGAACCAACGATGCCTTCGGTTATGGAGCCTCCCTGGGTTGGTATATCCACTATCAAAGACCTGTTGATTTTTTGCAGTATCGCTAAAGTGCTTAGGCAAAGAATAATTACCAGGCCCCAAAAAACAAAATACTCTCTTTTCGAAAAATGAGAGATAGTTTTTTTTATTTCATTTTTTGACGGCAATGAGTTAAATATGCGAGTGTAAAGATTTTCCATGGAACTTGAAACTTAAGGCGAGATTCTCTAGGATTGTTCTAAGCTGGTTTTATTATTATAACTAGAAAAGCCGATAAAGCAAAAAGAATTCCGCAAACAATTGATAAAATAAAAAGAAACTGTTCAAAGCCTCGGCGGGTGTGGTGGAAGGATTCGTTATCGCTTCCTCCCAAGGCGCCCCCCAGCCCAGCGCTTGACTGCTGGAGCAGTATGGCCGACACTAATATCACAGAAAGTATTATCTGTGCATAAGGCAGCATTGTAGCCACTAATTGCATGAGGGTATTATTGCATAAGTTAAGACAAAAGGCAATATATTCCTATATGTAGCTATTTTTGTTTTTACTAATAATAGACGATGTGATATGATAATACTAAATAATAAGTACCGTACTTTATAATAAAAAAGGAGAAAAAGCGAGTATGGCTAATAGGAAAAAATATTAAGTTAGAAGTTAAAAAGTGGGGGTGGGGGACTAGTTTATTAGTTCCCCTTTTTATTTTTCACCAATCGCCTTGTATTTTTTACTAATAACTTAGTATAATATATGAATGAAAAAAGAAACTACAATACTAGGTTTATTTCAAAAGTTGTTTTTTAATTTCAATTCCCGTCAGATGAAGGATGCCACTTTGGCTTTTAAGAAGCATTTAGATGAGGGGGGCAAAATGCTCGTTGCGATGGGCGGAGCAATGTCTTCAGCTCAGATAGGTATTACTCTTGCGCCAATGATTAAAGAAGGGAAAATTCATGCTATTTCTTGCACTGGTGCTAATTTAGAAGAATCAGTTTTCAGATTAGTAGCGCATAATAGTTATAAAGATTATCCAGATTATAGATATTTTACCAAAGAAGATGATGAGAAAATTTTAAATAGGGGAGAGCGAAGAGTGACAGACACTTCTATTCCGGAAGAAGAGGCTTTCAGGGTGATAGAACCGATTATTTTGAAAAAGTGGAAAGAAGCGGAAAAAAACGGCGAGCGTTTTTTTCCGCATGAATATTTTTATCAAATTTTATTGTCGGATGAATTGAAGGGCAAATTTGAAGGCGACCCGAAGCATTGCTGGCTCCTCGAAGCCACCAAGAATAATCTGCCGATAGTGGTGCCGGGCTGGGAAGATTCAACACTCGGGAATATTTTTGCTGGATACTGTAAAGAGGGGGTTGTAAGTCCTAAAATTATGAAGACAGGGGTGGAATATATGACCCAACTTTATGATTGGTATAGAGAACTTTCCCAGGGTGGACCAGGCTTGGGATTTTATCAGATAGGTGGAGGAATTTCCGGAGATTTTCCTATCTGTGTGGTTCCTTCCATAAAATATGATTTGAAAAAACCTGTTCGCCCGTGGGGATACTTCTGTCAAATTTCTGATAGCACCACTTCCTACGGTTCCTACTCTGGCGCTACTCCGAACGAGAAAATAACTTGGGACAAGCTCACAAAGCATACTCCTATGTTTGTGATTGAGTCTGATGCCACTATCGTCGTGCCCTTAATGTTTGAAGCTATTTTAGACAGATATAACATAGTTGAAAAATAGATTTATTTTTAAAATATGTTAATATTAACGTATGAATAAAGTAGATAAAAAATTTCAATTTAATGTAGTTTTTAAACCTGAAAAAGAAGGAGGTTTTACTGTATTAGTGCCTCTTTTGCCAGGTTGTGTAAGTTATAGGGAAACTCTAGAAGAAGCAAAAAAAATGATTGTCGATGCGATTGATGGATATATTTTTTCTATGAAAAAAAGAGGAGAGATTATTGAAACAGATGCAGATAGTTTTATTAGCACTTTAAGTGTTAGTGGAATGAAATATGCCTAGATTGCCTGTTTTAACCTCTAAAAAACTTTTAAAAATTTTTCTGCAAGAAGGTTTTGTTGTTGTGAATAGAAAAATAGATAATATTACAAAAACTCTAGATTCACATACAGAAATGATAGGTGTTTTAATGGAAGATACTTCTGAATTAAAATCAGACATGATAACAGTCAAAGAAGATCTTTCTACCGGCAAGGAGACAACTTATTTTGGCGAAGCTACGCTTTCAGCCCTTAAAGCATTTCAGATTTCCAATCAACTTACAGCCGACGGAATTCTTGGAGCCAACACTCGCGCAGTCTTGGAAAAATAAAATTTGTTTTATTTTATAGTGAACAGAGTCGGTAAAAGGTCATTCAAATTAAGGTCGTTCCAGACTATCAATTTCCATTCGTTTTTTTTGAACCAATGAGTAGTACAAGAACATATGGCCATACTGGCATTATTTATAGGATTGAAATAATTTAGTGTATTATATTCGGACGCCGTAAGATTGTCTCTATGAATCATATAGGACACGACCATTTTCAGAAAATTGCCGTGAGTAACCATGATTATTCTTTTCTCCAATCTCCGCGCGATGAAAGCCAATAATTTTTTGGCGCGTTTTTTCAGGTCTATAAAATTTTCTTCATCCGAATATCGCAGGTCATCAGGATGATAGCTTTTATCAATACGGTCTATGATTTGTCGGACTTGTTTTTCCTGTCCATAATGTCCGATTATTTCAGAAGGATTTTTTCTTTCCACTAAGAGGTCGGAATATTCCAGCGGTATTTTTAATTCCTCAGCGATAATTTCCGCTGTTTCTTTGGTGCGCTGATACGGACTTGAGATAATAATTTGAGGACACCCTTTCTCTTTGGGAAATCTCAGGGCTGTAGCTTTTGCCTGGTTTCTGCCTTTTTCTGTCAGAGACCCGCTCGGTCCTTGTCTTATATCTTTAGCGTTAAATTCAGTTTCTCCGTGCCGTATGAAATATATTAATTTTGTTTCCATACTGAACGTTATTTTACCATAAATTTTAGCTTGACACTACTTTTTAGTTGGTATATACTTTTCTCCGAGCGTTCAATCCGCCTTGGATAGAACGTTTTTGTTTCGCTGTATTTTGACAATTAAAACGATAAGAGAAT
>CAYZGS010000082.1:0-3310 GCA_964478145.1 uncultured Candidatus Saccharibacteria bacterium
TTAAAATCGGCTGGCGAGCCCTCGCAGAGGGCGAGCCAACAAAGACATTTCCCAATTGGCGGAGAGTGAGGGATTCGAACCCTCGAGGGCTTTTAGACCCTACCTCGTTAGCAGTGAGGCGCTTTCGACCACTCAGCCACGTCTCCAATGAATCAACCCAATCACCTTAACATAATTTTCAGAATTTTCCATTTTAAAATAAATAAGAAAGCCGGCCTAATTAGTTAGTATCAAACCGGCATTTCATTATTCAATTACAACTTTTGTACCGATTGGTATAAGAGTGTAGAAAACCTTTGAAACGGCTGTACTAATTCTTATACAGCCGTGAGACACAGGTTGCCCTAAATATTTTTCATACGATTTATCCTTTAGTCCATGTATTCCAATGGATTCATCGTATGTTATACAGTTCCAGAAAGTCATTACGCCACCATACTTGCGTGATGAGCGAGATATCCTCTTCTTGAGAATTCTGAATTCACCCCTAGGGGTTGAATTTTTAAATTTTCCTGTAGAAACTTTTGTTTCTAGGAAAACACGAAAAGTATCGATAAACTCAAAAGCAGTTAATTTTTGCTCTTTAATGTTTATAAATACTATTTTTTTCATACCTTTAGATATTTCACCCCAGTATTTTTGGGTGTTTGTAGTATCTCCCTTACAAATATCATAAAGAAAACGATAATTTCTGTTTTCTAGAACTATTTTATCGTTTTTTATTACCTTTTCTTCTTTTACCTCTTTATTTGAAAGAGATAAAAAAATAGATAACAATATAAAGAACTTCACTTTGTACCCTTTCAATTTTTAGTTATTCTAGCACATTTTCAGAAAATAACTAACTATCTTTATTTTCTGACCAGAATGTTTTATTCCGCGATGAGTTTCTTGAATTCCTCTACCATAGGAATATGTTCTGGGTCTAGCTCATATCCTTCCGCTACATAATATGCTATCCAATCGCCTAACACGAGGGAAGAAAATAATTTATGCCAGATACCCTTATCGGATTCCATATCCAAAATTTTTACTTTTAGTCCTCTTTTTTTATAAAGTTCTTCCAACACATCCATACGTTTTTGGATTTTAGGATAATCCACCTTATCTCTTAAAATTAAAAAATAAAATTTCTCACTTAAGTTTCTCGTAGAGTCCTTAACATCAAAGCCAGTCATCTCATTGTGATTCAACTCGGGCAACACATTATAAAAAGCTGGTATCTTCCCGCTCTCGTTTAATTTTATTTTCCAAATTTCAGCTATGGCCGAGTTATGATTTGAAGTATAAATAATCGGGACACGATATTTTATTTCCTCTGCTATTTTTTTTCCTTCTTCTTCGTATAAGGTAGGGTCCAAATCCTCTGCTAAACTATTTACTTTTTTTAATTCTTCTTCATCTATTAATTTGAGGAATGCTTTGATAGAAAAACCCAAAGCCAAACGCGGTTGGATTCCTATATTTGGCAATTCTATATATGGAACGTTGCTATCTTTTGCCAGTTTTAGTAATTTCCCACCGACAGAAATTACAGCCATATTCAGGCCTTTCTTTAAAGCTATATCAAAAGCGTCAATAACTTCTTCTGTGTTTCCTGAATATGAGCTCAATATAACGAGCATGTTTTTCAATTTTTCTTCTGGAATTTTCGGCATACCATAATCCTGATGTATTAGGATGTCTAAAATCGGCTTGCAATTTTTCAGCAGTTTTGGGGCGTGTGCAGACCCTCCCATACCCACAACCAAGAAACTTGATTTTTTTGCCAGTTTTTCCTGATTTTTTATTTCAGGCTCATAAAGGAATTGTTTATTGAAATTTTTTATTGATTCATACATTTCTTTATTTTACCACGAATGAAGGAGTATAGCGTCGGCAACATCGGGACAAAAATAATACATAAAAGAATCGGTATCAAATAAGCATCAACATTTGGAATGCTCTCACCCAGGAAATATCCAAGTATCGTTATACCCGCACCCCAAAGCAGCCCTCCTACAACATTATAGATAACAAAAGTTTTGTAATGCATTTTCCCCACACCCGCCAAAATAGGAACAAGGGTGCGGATGACAGGCACAAAACGGGCAAGGATAATGGTCTTCTTGCCGTGTTTTTTATAAAAATTTTCAGCGTCAGCGATATATCTTTTCTTGAAGAAAAGCGAATCGTCGCGGTTGAAAATTTTTGGTCCGATTTTTTTGCCGAATATATATCCTACCTGGTCGCCTAGAATGGCTCCGCATACGATAAGCACAACAAGCAAGGAAATATCAAAATAATTTTGAGAGGCTAGAAGTCCAGCAGTGAACAACAAAGTGTCTCCCGGCAAGAAGAATCCGAAGAACAATCCAGATTCCGCGAATGTGATTAAAAAGATTCCAAGATAACCGACAGTTTTAGCCAATATCGGCAGATCAAGATTAAATATGGAATCTATCATTTTATTTATTGAAGAGAAAAATCAATCATTTGCCTCACCGTCTCATAAGGTTCCGCTCCATTTATAGGGTATTTCTCGCCATTTTTTGCAATAATTATGCTCCACGGAGTGCCTTTGCCGCCGGTGGCATTGGCATTTTGCAAGTCTTCTTCTATACGTTCCGCATATATCCCGCTGTCTAGACAGGAGTTGAAATCTGTTACATTTAGTCCCACATATTCGGCAATCTTTGGAAGCTCTGCGGGGTCCAGTCCGTTATTGGATGGAGTTAAGTCGTAAATACGATCAAGATACATCCAGAATTTTTCGTTTCCTCCAAGTTCATTAGCGCATTCTGTCGCCATAGCTTCTTTTCTGGCTTTTGGGTGAAGCGAGTCTATGGGGGAATGACGATAGATCCAAGCTACCCTATCGCCTCCATATTCTTCTATCACTCTTTTCATAGTTGTGTGGAACATTTTGCAAAAAGGACATTCAGTGTCAGAATATTCCACTATTTTTACCGGCGCGTCTATATTCCCGCGGATGTGGTCTGTCTCGCTTATGGCTCTTATGTTTTCTAAATTAGCGTTGTCTCTTTCCGATGGCTGATTTAGCAGTGCTGTATCTGATCGCCTGATGGAGGAAAAATATATGGATCCGGCGATAAGCACTCCGACTATAATGATAGCCATTGGGATTGATAATTTATTTTGTTCTGATTTTGTTTCTGTTTCCATAATGGAAGTATACCCCGTGGTGAAATTTTTTACAAATTCTGCTACAGAGTATGTTTTACTTGAAACAGACCCGAACGTCTACAATCCTGAATCGGAGGTAGTGGTAGAAGGGAAGAAATAAAAATAAATATAATATGTTACTTTA
>CAYZGS010000083.1:0-3266 GCA_964478145.1 uncultured Candidatus Saccharibacteria bacterium
ACTCCGCCACTAATAATCTGGGAATGGAGGCGGAGTGCGAAATGCAAATATGGACGAGTTTTTGCGAAACTATTTTCTGGGAAAAGGGTTCGCAAAAACTCGGCTAATTTGTTTTGGCGGGAATGCGAATTCCCCGCGCGGAGGAAGGGTCTGGGAGGGAATCCGCGCGGGCTTTTGCTTTTGGAGTGGGGGATTTTGAATAAAGAAAATAATTTAACTTTTTACTTTCTTTCCTATCACAAATAGTTTATCACCATTTTTTACAGACTTTTTATAACTTATCGAAATAAGTCTGCCGTTAAATGGAGAGTTTATATTTAATTTTTGTTTATTTTTTTCTATTATATTTCCGATATTATCACCCTTTCTAACTTCAAGTCCGGGAATTTTGTTTGGTGAAAAAAATCCTGCATATTCACTAAAAACAGGAAGTCTAGTATATGACTTCAATTTTTTCACCTTAATTTTTTTGTGAAAACCTTTTATTAAAGCAATAAGATTATTTTTTATCGTATCGGAATTATTTTTAGTCAATACTTCTACAGGTGGTAGTTCAATACCAAACGCCAATATTTTTTTGTGTTGCAAGTAACCACAAAGAGAGCCGTCTTTTTGGGGTTCGCTAGTGTGATCAATTCTACATATAGCCTCCATACCTATTCGCGACATCAGATCTTTAATCTTTTTTTGTGTTTTACCTTTAGATATATTTAAATCAACTCCACACATCAATGTGTGTTGTCCTGTAAAAACATGAATATCAATAACCGTAGTAAATTTTTCCGCAAAATCTTGAATTACTTTGCCCACCTGATAAGATTCGCTTTTGATTTTAATCACAGGAAAAATACGATTGAAGTCAATTTTATCTTTCGGGTTAATTCTTGAGTTTGCTATATATGCCTGCATGTTCACGCATGGAATAATGGCGATAGGGTAAGATTTTTTACTATTTTGTAATTGCTTAATTATTTTTTTCAAAATCACTACACCAGTTTTTTCATCTCCATGAACTCCCGCCATCAATAAACTCTTAGGCTCTGTGCCAAATAAATAAACTGGTATTTTATTTTTCTTATCAATTTTAATTTGTTCGACTTTCATAAATTTTCTACAATTATTATTTATAATATAACACGAATTTAAGTGAGGAAGAAAAAATGAGCATGCAAAACTAGTCTGCATGCTCATTTGATAATTTGGCACGGGGAGAAGGATTTTAACCCTCATCAGAAGATTTGGAGTCTCCTAGCTTTAGAATTAAGCTACTCCCGCAAAGAACTAAACTTCAACCGGTAACATCACGGCATCGCTTGAGCCATGCACTTTCCAGTCTTTCCGAAAGAGAGCTGTCAGAGCTACGATCTCTGATGGCTCGTCTGGCAGAAAGCTGTACATCGGTCGGAAAAGCGCATAGTACTGCGCCTCTCGAATCTCCTCCGCAACATGATCCAGAAAAATGATCGGGTATTTTTGTTGTACCCGTTTCTGAATCAGCCACGGCGACCGATGTTTTTCCCAGTCCGAGAGAGCCATCGCGAGCAGTTCCTGAACCTTCTGATGATTGCAGTCAGAAAGATTGTACACCGCTTTACCCCCAGCACGCAGACCCTTTTTAGCACCTGCGTACTTTAGGATAAACTGTCTCTTTGACCCCGAGAGACTAGACAGTTCCTCCAAACTTAGTGGCTTGCCGTCAAAAACGAGACGACTATCTCTTGCCACCAAGTAAGTCTCTGGGAACAGTTGCCTGACAGAGTCAGGATAAAATTCCCTGAGAAGCGGATGAAACGGAAACAGAATCGCCAGCTTTTGATCGAACAACAGGCTGGGTCCGGGTTCGAGCACCAGTTGTCCGTCTAACCAAGACTGAACCAGCTCCGAGCCACCTTCGTATGACAGCAGGTCTTCGAGAGGTGGTCGGCGAACGAACTTGACCTCGGAGGCTGACGGCAAGGTCTTGAAGTGCATTTGCAGTTGCATCCCTGCTTCTCCACAAAGCCGACAAAAATACTCGACCTCAGGGAAAAACGGATCGTTGTAGAGTACATACGCCGATGGCGTACTGTGTGATCCAGTCAGAGCCTTTACGGCTTGCTTGAGTCCGTTGATCGGTCCTGTCCAACGGGATTTACCGACCACGTTGTGAATAGCGGTCTGATAACCCCATCCGGATCCAGGTGTTTGAACCTCGACACTCGCACCGATCGCCGACATATCGGGTCGAGCGAACAATGGAATGTTGAGGAGTCCCGAGAGATGGACTTGTCTGTGAACTTGTCTGACATGATCTGGTGATTCACCCTCAATCAAATCAGTAAGCCAACTCATGCTATCGTCTCGGTAAGCCCGAGTACACAATTCGAGTGTGATCTCGAACCATGTACGAAACAGCTCACCTTGATTGACGAATACGCCAAGCTGATCATCGTTGAGCTTGAACGGCTCAGGTCCAACAAAGAAACGACAATCAAGTGCTCGATCGTATCCGAGTTGCAACTTATTGCAGTAGTCTCGGATTTCAAGTGCCTTGTTAAGGGCGTTAACGGTTACTTCATTTCTCATTTTGTAGTCCCTCCTAAGGACTGGGTTTGTTTGTTAAAGAACTGTTTATGACAAAAAACAAAAATCGGCGCTCTTGCGCCGATTTTTGGATTCCTTTTTAAGTTTTGAAAATAAAGAGAAATCAAAAGATAGACGCAAAAACATATGTATTTGCGCCCCACCAAGATTTCATTGAAATATTCATTTTTAGATTATTTTCCATATATTATTTAATACATAAATACTCTTGTATTCGTGTACTAGTACATAGTAGCATATACAAAATATAATGCAAGTAGCATCTGTGAATAACTTTTTAACTGCTATTTACCAATTTTCCTTAACATTAAATGGAAACCACCATTTTTATTACGAAGTTCACGAGAACCTCGAGTTACTGTGCTTATGCCTAGACCCAAATCCTCCGCAATAGATCTATGGGTCTCTCCTTTTTTAAGTTTTTTAACTATTTGCCATCTTAAAGCTAGAGCCTCAAATTCAGTCGGCGTTAGAATGTCTGTTAAAAATTCAGTCATCAACTTTTTATCACCGAAAATTTTAGCAAAAGTTTCCACCAATTCTTTTTTGTATTCTAAAATTTTATTACCCGTATGCTTCATATTCTCTATAATAGAATTATTTTAATCTTATTGCAATAAAATTTTAGATTCAAAATCCCCCACTCCAAAAGCAAAAGCCCGCGCGGATTCCCTCCCAGACCC
>CAYZGS010000084.1:0-3170 GCA_964478145.1 uncultured Candidatus Saccharibacteria bacterium
GGTTGATAATAGTCGTAGTAAGAAACAAAGTAAGAAACGGCGTTTTCCGGAAAAAAATCCCGGAATTCTTGATAAAGTTGACCGGCCAAGGTTTTGTTGTGGGAAATAATGAGGGCCGGCATCTGTAATTTTTCTATGACGTTGGCCAATGTAAAAGTCTTTCCCGATCCGGTCACACCAAGTAAAACCTGATCTTTTCTCCCCATTTTAATCCCTGCGACTAATTTTTCAATCGCCTGCGGCTGGTCTCCCGTCGGTGAAAAAGAGGATTTGAGTTTAAACATACGAGCAACCAATAATTGTAGCAAAAATTAGAATGATTTACTATGTAGTTGTTTCTTTTTCAGGTATTTCCTCTACCCCTAAAGCAAACCTTAAATATCTGACTTTTTTACCTTTTATCTTTTTTTGAAAAAATCCACTGTCAGGTGTGCCAACTAAACCTGCTTCTTTAATCACCTCAAATGCGTCAACACCTTCTGTAAGTGGAACATATGCATAGAGTGCCGCATCGGCAAAAAAATCCTTATCCCAGGCAAAAAGAGTGGTTTTTCCCTCCGCAACTCTCTTTTCGTCAATGTCACGAAGTTTATCAATCATCCTTTTTTGCTGACCTTTATAATGTTCGTTTAATAGTTTCCTATCTCGAGGTCCGACCAAATCCCAAATAGCCAATGCTTCCGCTTGCATTGGATAGGCGTTGCCCAATTGTATTCCTTGAGCGACAGGAATAATATCGTTTTTCTCTGATAATTCTTTAATTGTTGAGACTGCACAACCACATCGTAGTCCGGTCCGAGCAAAAATCTTTGACATTGAATAAACATCAACTCTGTTTTCATAAGTATTAATTGACTGAGCTAATTCCTTGTTTTTTTTCAAATTCCCCGTCCCCAAATAAGCCATATCGTTAATCAGGATAGTCCCATGATTTCTTAATATTCCTATTAATTTATCCATATATTCTTTTTCAGTAATGTCCGAACTCGGGTTATTAATCGGCACATAGACAAAAACTTTACAATCTTTGTTTTTATCAAGATATTTTTCAACTTTTTCCAAATCAGGACGAAAGCCTTTATCCAAAGTTGTCTGTTCTTCATAAACGTCAAAACCCGCATCCCTGACTTTTGCACTAACCATTCTGAAGGCGGGATTGGCAAAATAAGCTTTAAATTTTTTATTTTTGGGAAATTTTTCTTTTTCATTCTCTTTTAACCATTTCATTTTAAATTTTTCATTCAATATTCTTGAAACTCTGAACAAAGCATCTGCCCCTCCTTCACCTATAATGGAACTAACTGCCGGATTTTTCCGTGAATATAAACCTCGCTCTTGACCATATTGAATAAATTTTTTTCGTAAACCTAACCATCCCAAAGAATCGCCTTCATATCTTTGTTTATCATCGTCTTTTCCAGACATATAAGCCAATTGAATATGCATCCGTGCCCGAGCCCCCAACATCAAACCTTTTGGACCAATTGGATTTAAAGCTAGAGCTTCTGCAACTTGATTGTCCATTCCTAATCCTGTCACATCACCTAAAGTAAGATTTAATAATGGGTTTTCAACTCCTTTTTTTCGACAATATTCGGCAACATCATTATAAACTCCCATCATAAATCTGATTGGCGGCTGATTTGATATATTTTCACTAAATTCTTTTCTAGCTCTATCAACTCTTTTTTTAATATAACGGTCTCTTTTCTTTTCGGAAGACCCCATTGCTTCTTTAGTCAGTAGATTAAGTGCCAGGGCTGTGGCAGGTTTTCCGATAAATGCTTTTTCTATTGATTTTGAAATTCGGGGCAAAGCTCGTTCTATTGCGTCTTTTCGTACAGTCCTGGCCATTTCTTGTTGAACTATTACATATTCCTTAGTATTTTTTTTAGTTAACCCTTGAAGTAAGTAATGAACGGCAAGGAACTGGTATGCAGAAAACCGTTCGGAATGTTCTTTTAATCTTGTTAATGTTTGTTCTCTTGTTTCTCTTTTTAATTCCTGGAGATCAAAAATCATCATGCTTGAGGCAAAAGTCGTCGCGGTACTAATTAAATATCTATTAAATGAATTTATATCCCTTCGACTATCTAATAAACCGATCGTTGCGTCATACATCTCTTTAAAATTATGAGAAAATTTATCACCTCTTAAATTACCTGGCAGACGTACTAAAGACATCTTTTGAATAGTTTCCTCAGAAAGTCTGGATATTTCTTTTCTCCTTGTGATATCTTTTGGAGCACTTTTTATAGCATCATGTAATGCGATAGTTGATACCGGCCTAAAAGCTTCTGGCATAATTTTATCGATTGAAATTAATATATTTAACAATATTTTTTTCTAATCTTTTCCTCATAACTTCTGGGGAGATTCCTAATCTTTTGTATATTTTATCTTTGGAGACGTTTTGGTTAAATAATTCCGCCAGATCTTTTTCCAATTTTTGAGCAGATGATTCGTCGGGATATTGTTCGGAGTATAGTTCAATGACGGTACTGTAAGTAATTTCAGAAACAATTCTTGATGTTTCTTCCCTCGACCGTTCTTTCAAGTATAAATAATTTATGAAATTATTTACTAGGTTTGACATATGTTAAATATGTTCGATTTATGCCATTATACTGACCAATATATTTTTGTCAAGTTGAAATGAGGTCTTGCGTGTGAAATAATAATAGGATGGATATTTTGAAATTTTTGATTGATTTTATCATCCATATCGACGTTCATTTAGGAACCATTATCTCTAACTACGGATTGGCTACCTATGTAATTTTATTTCTAATTATCTTTATGGAAACCGGCTTGGTCTTTACCCCATTTTTACCCGGCGACTCTCTCCTTTTCGCCGCCGGCGCTTTTGCCGCTCTCGGTTCCTTAAATATTTGGCTGTTATTTTTACTTATGGCGGTTGCCGCCATTCTTGGCGATACGGCTAATTATTGGATCGGATATTTTTTCGGTAAAAAAATTGTCTCCCACCCTAAAATTCCCATTGATGAAAGCCATATTAAAGAAACCCAGAAGTTCTTTCACAAACATGGAGGCAAAACAATAATTCTTGCCAGATTCATGCCTTTTATACGGACTTTTGCTCCGTTCGTTGCCGGTGTCGGAAGAATGAGATACCAGCAATTTTTTTCCTACAATGTAATTGGTGGATT
>CAYZGS010000085.1:0-3151 GCA_964478145.1 uncultured Candidatus Saccharibacteria bacterium
CGCTTCGCTACGGAACGTTGCACTAAAATTCAAGTCCTATCGGACGAGTTTAACACGAATTATACGCAATCCAAAAAATATTTTTCGTTCTTATTCATCAGATAGGCTTTCAAAAATGGATAAATTTGATTTTTTCTTTATTTATAGAGGGGGATAATAATGTGTTTTCTCCACTGCGTTTCGAAAACGAATTATTTATAAACTTCCTTTCTTAATCTATAAAAATATGCCATCAAAAATAAATGTAGCGATTATAGGGGTAGGAAGTTTCACCAAAGCGTTAGTTGAGGGTGTTTCTTTCTACACCAAAAATCCTGATGAAAAAACAGGATTACTGCACCAAAAAATCGGAAATTACAAAGTTAAAGACATAAATTTTGTTTGTGCTTTTGATGTTGACGAAAGAAAAGTCGGTCAAAAATTGCACAAAGCAATTTCTATGGGGATGAATATTACAAGGGAGATCACAAAACCCGTATCCTACGATGCTCTGGTTTATAGAGGACCAACGCTTGATGGTGTTATTGATGAAATGAAAGGCACGTTTATCCATGAAAGCAGAGAATCTGCTGTTGATGTTGCAAAAATTCTAAAAGAAACAAAAACTGATGTTGTAGTTAATCTTGTCCCTTCTGGAAGCGACCAAGCCACTTATTTTTACGCGGAAGAAGCCCTAAAAGCAGGTTGCAGTTTTATAAATTGTATTCCCACACCACTTGCAACAGTTTCTAAATGGAGAAAGAAATTTGAAGATAAAGAACTTGTGCTTTTAGGTGATGATACTAAAAGCCAACTCGGCGCAACAATGCTTAACAGGTTTTTACTACAACTCTTGAAAATGAGAGGCATCAAAGTAACCAAAACTCATCAAGAAAATCGTGGCGGAAATGCGGATCACTTTAATTTACTTTATAGATTTGAACATAAAGAAAAATCTAAAAGCACTGCATTGAAAAAGTTTTTAGGAAAAGATGACGCAGAACCGACTGTCAAATTTTCATATACCGGAGAACCCTCAGGACATAAATTAGTTAATCTTGTGATTGAGGGCGAAATTTTCGGGCGTACACCTATTTTTATCACTTCAGTTATTGAAGATGAAATAAGTATCAATGGAGCGGGAACAGTTGTTGATGCAATTAGGATTGCTCAATTTTTAGCGGACAACAAAAGACAAAAAGAAGCATACAAAGCATGTCCATTCTTAATGAAAACTCCGCCAGAACATTTATCTGACTCGGAAGCCTTTGAAGCGTTTAACAAATTGTTTAAAAATTCTAAATAATGAATTTGAAAAATAAAATTCACCCCTAACCCCTCTTTCATTTTTCAAAACGAAAAAAAACAAATTTATAATAATTGACGAAAGCCTATCTGATGAATAAGAACGAAAAATATTTTTTGAACTCAAGCCACGCTGCGCTCTCCTCCTTTCAGTCGTCGGGGCGTATAACAAGGGTTATTCGAGATTGTTCGCAAATATTTTAATTAAATTTAGACTTTGTATTTTATAGCTCACAACCTAATGCTTAGCATTATCCTCATTTCATTCGGATCGCATAACATTGATTAGGCTCAATTTTTGAAAATGCTAATAGTATCAAAGAGGGGCAAAAGCTTTAAAAAGTAAATACTATTCCTGTTAACAGAAGAGGTGAATAGATGGTTGCCTCAATAATTCTTGAGGATTAATAAAAAATGAAATACTTAATGATTGAAGATGATCCAGGAGTTATCCGAGACTTAAGACCCCAATTAGAAAAAATGGGTTATGAAGTCCATGCTACTTTACTTGATTGGAAACCTGATGAATGGAATCGAGAAAACCAACCAAAAATGGTTCAAATTGATGGTCTTGATGGATTATGTTTTAATCTTTATGAAGAATTAAAAGAAGATAATCCTAATGCAACTTATGTCATATTTACAGGAGATGGTAATTTAGTGGATGAATTAAAAAGAAGAGAATTACCATATATACTAAAAACAATGAGTGGATATGATCAACTTCTCGGATTAGCAAAAAAAACAATTGAAGAATAAGCTTTTGCCCCTTTTTTAATATGATGTTCCCGACTCAAACTCAAGCCACGCTGCGCGCTCCTCCCTACGGTTGTCGGGGCGTATAACAAGGGTTAGTAGAAATAAAATTTCCTTAATAAATTCGGCTTTTTCTATTCAAAAAGAATTTTTCCTAAAAGTTCATGCGAGAATAAATATTCTTCTTCTTTTGATTGCAATAATTTCTTTGATGCTTGCAGTTGAAGTTTTTGTTTCATTTTCTCTAAATAATTTTTCAGATTTCGTTTTTTCGCAATTTCTTTAAAAAGATTTTTTCAATCTCGCTTTGGGTCAGATTTTATATTGTTCCATGCTCTTAAAACTCCTAAAGCATAAAATCTGCACAATATATCTGAATCATAAAAACATGCGATTGTAAAATCTTTTACTTTTGGTTTGTCTGTATGATTATAAATTGCTTCAAAAACCTCTTCAATAAATTTATCTGAAAAATTTTCCTTTTTCAAAAACCTCTTAGCATATTCCGCACTAACTACTGCATGATTTTTTTCATGATTTTTAGAATCATGCAATACTGCGCAAGCAATTAATTTTTTTTCATCCAGTTTTTTATTGGAAATTATTGCAATCTCCTTACATATATCAATAAGCATAATTGCATGAACTTGTAAATCTAAATCTAATTTTTTAAATTCTTTTTGAAATACACCTAAATCTTTCATAGTATGAAGTTACATAACCAGTTTTATATATTTATCGAAAAAGCCGAAAAAGAAAACGGAAATTTTACTCTGCGGATTTTCTACGAAAATCCTTGCCACGCTGCGCTCTCCTTCTTTCAGTCGTCGGGTCGTTTAACAGCTATTATGTGCAATAAACCTGAAATCGTGCATTCTAAATTAATCGTTTCATTATATTTTTTTGATACCTAAATGGGGGATTAAATTTCTTTATTAAATCTAAATAATCTTTTTTTATTTGTTCAATTGATACTGATTTTTTTCCTTTTAACATATTAAATATTTGAGGATTTGAAACTGCAGCTTTTCCAATCATTGCGCCTTGAACTCCTTTATCTTTTAATAATTTAATATGTTCTGAAGTTTGTATGTCCCCATTTGCGATAATT
>CAYZGS010000086.1:0-3137 GCA_964478145.1 uncultured Candidatus Saccharibacteria bacterium
TCCATTGTCGCTTCCTTTGATTCTCTTTGGAGTATTCCGAATTTCAGAATGAGCGAAAAAATAATCCAGCTTCTGCTTTCCATAATTTCCAAAACAGAAAGGAAAATTATTATCCAGACAAAAAACAAAAATGACCCTGCTCTTTTGTCCGTCAAATCTGAAAATCTATTGCCTTTGGTGCGCAAGGAATTAGGAGACAGAAAAAATTTAGGCTATCCTCCATATAAACGTTTTATTAAAATTATTTATCTAGGAAATAAAATAAGCTCCCTAGAATCCCAAAAAACATTAAGAGAAATTTTTAAAGAATATAACCCCGAAATTTTCAGCGGATTTATGGCCAAAAATAAAAATCAATATATCACTAACGCGCTTCTTAAATTGGACCCTCAAAAATGGTCTTTGCCTGAGCTTTCTGCCGGTTCTTCAATTGACCAAAATCTCTTTAATTTACTCTCTTCCCTGCCTCCATCTTATGAAGTATCCGTAGATCCGGAGGATTTGCTGTAAAAAAAAACAGCTAATTGCCTAACTTATTCTGACCGGTAGAGTTAGGTAATTCATATTTTTTATTCAGGAAACTAACACCGTAAACTCCCCTTTTTGTTTGATAGGATTTTGGGTTAGGTATTCTAAGAGTTCGGACGGAGAATCGGTTTTAAATTCTTCATAGATTTTCGTGATTTCGCGGGCAAGGCAAACTTTTTTACTTGGACAAAATTTCATAAGTGATTTTATGGTTTTTAAAATTCTGTGCGGAGATTCGTAAAAAACCATGGTGCGTTTTGATTCGGCAATTTCTTTAAATAGAGTTTCTCTTCCCTTTTTATGAGGCAGAAAACCAAGAAAAGTAAATTCGTGAGTTGGTAATCCCGAAGCCGAAAGCGCAGCAATGACAGCCGTGGCTCCTGGTATCGGAATTACATCTATCTTTATGTCAACATTTTCTGCGATAGCAGAGTTTGTTGACATTTTAAATCTTTCTTTGATTTTGAAAATAAGCATTGCCCCTGGGTCGGAAATAGTCGGCGTACCAGCATCAGATACTAACGCCAGATTCTTCCCTTCTTTTAATAACTCAAAAATTTTATCTATTTTTGTAAGTTTGCTTTGAGCATGGTAGCTCATGGTGGGTGAATTTATGCCGTATTTATCCAAAATCTTTTTGGTTTCTCTGGTATCCTCGCACAATATCAAATCCACTTCTTTCAAGATTTCAATAGCTCGGAGCGTGATATCCTGCATATTCCCTATCGGCGTCGCAACTATGTAAAATTTAGACATGATTTTATAGAGGGGATTCACACGTTTCTTAAAAATTTTTAGAAAACTCTTTTATAAATTATTTTCTATATTTTTTCGTTCTCCATTTATCGGCGATTTTTATGCGAGTCAGCGATTTTTCAAGTTCAGCGGCAAAATGCTCATAGTCCACCACTTCTTTGTTTTCCATTTGTTTCCTCAATTTCTCTGCTTGAATTTTTGCTTCTTCAATTTTTTCATCAGAAAGCTCTTTGACATGTTCGGCAAAGTCGGCCAAAATAGCCACATTGGTAATTTTTTTTTCATCTTGTTTTACTTCCAAAAATCCCCCAACAACAGTCATTGGCACGTACTCGCCGTTAATAAGCGCCACAATGTCTCCAGACGAAAGACCGGTAATAAGAGGAATATGGTCGGGTAAAACGGTAATTTCCCCCAAGGTGGTCGGAATACTAACCTGGTCCACCATTTCTTCTAAGACAAGCCTCTCGGGGGTGATAATCTTAAGTTTTAATTGTTTAGTACTCATTTTTAATTAAATTTAATTAAAAAATTTTCTTTTTAAGGCCTTTTCCCGAAATTTTTAAAGTGCTCCCTTCATATAAAAATCACTCTCCGGTTTGTTGTCATGTTTGCCTTCCAAAATTTCCTTGAATGACCTAACGGTTTCAGCCAAAGGCACATATTGGCCTTTTGTCCCGGTAAATTGTTCCGCCACGAAAAACGGCTGGGAAAGAAATTTTTGCGGCCGCGAGCCACAAGCTCTTTATCAGTTTCCGATAATTCTTCCATACCCAAAATAGCAATGATGTCCTGCAAGTCTTTATATCGTTGAAGCACTCGTTGGACTTCACGAGCTACATAATAATGGTCTTTTCCTACGATGTTTAAATCCAAAATTGTGGAAGATGAATCAAGCGGGTCTACAGCTGGATATATACCTATTTCGGAAAGCGAGCGGTTCAAAACTACTGTTGAGTCCAAGTGTGAAAATGTGGTCGCGGGCGCTGGGTCAGTCAAATCGTCCGCTGGCACATAAACAGCTTGCACAGAAGTGACAGAACCTTTGTCGGTGGAAGTGATTCTTTCCTGCAAGTTTCCCATTTCCGTAGCAAGTGTCGGTTGGTAACCCACAGCAGACGGAACTCGCCCGAGTAAAGCAGACACTTCCGATCCGGCTTGAGTAAAACGGAAGATATTATCTATGAAAAAGAGAACATCTTTGCCTTCTTTGTCGCGAAAATATTCCGCCATGGTGAGCCCGGACAATGCTATTCGCAGACATGCTCCCGGCGGTTCATTCATCTGGCCAAAAACCATAGCTACTTTATCAAGTACTTTTGTTTCTTTCATTTCATGATATAAATCATTGCCTTCGCGGGTTCTTTCTCCCACTCCGGCAAAAACCGAATACCCTCCGTGCTTTGAAGCGATATTGTGAATGAGCTCTTGAATGATCACTGTCTTACCCACACCGGCACCTCCGAAGAGGCCAACTTTGCCTCCCTTAAGTACCGGACAAATAAGATCTATAACTTTAATGCCAGTCTCAAGAATTTCTACTTTAGTAGATTGAGAAGTAAATTTTGGAGCTTCTCTGTGAATCGGAAGAATCACTGTTCCAGATACGGCTTTGCCATTATCAATCGGATTGCCTAATACATTAAAAATTCTGCCCAATGTTTCTTTACCGACAGGCACGGAAATAGGAGCCCCTGTGTCCGTCACTTCCATTCCGCGACAAAGACCGTCAGTTGAATCCATAGCTACGGAGCGGACAGTATTGTTGCCAATATGCTGTTCTACCTCAAGAATTATGCTTGAATCGCCTTTTTTAACCGCCAGCGCGCTGTAAATACCTGGGACATCTTTCT
>CAYZGS010000087.1:0-3136 GCA_964478145.1 uncultured Candidatus Saccharibacteria bacterium
TTGTTGTGATTGACGCAGGCATGCATTTTTCAAACGAAGAAACGCCAGGGGTTGATTATGTCATACCGAATACAACTTACCTTGAAGAACGTAAAGAAAAAATAAAGGCGCTGATAATAACGCACGGACATTTGGATCACATTGGAGGCGTTCCATTGGTTCTTTCGCGTATAGGTAATCCCGCAATCTTTCAATACTTCTGATGAGAAAGCGCCAGGCTGAATTTCCGCAATTGCCGGCTATGAAAGAACATATTGTTGAAAAAGACGATACAATCACCTGCGGCAAAATAAAAATGAGATTCTTCGGAGTGACCCATACTGTTCCAGATTCAATGGGCATTATTATAGAAACCAAACATGGGTGGATTGTTACTCCGGGAGATTACAAATTAGATCAAGTGGACGGAATTGTATCGGAAACTGAAGAAAAAGAGTATTCCATTTTTGACGAAGCAAAAGTTTTACTCTTAATGACTGACTCTACCAACATTGAAAACGAGGGTTTCTCTTTGCCTGAGGAAAAAGTATACAGGGGTCTTGAAAATTTGATTAGAAAAATAAACGGTCGGATAATCATTGCTGCCTTTGCTTCTCACATTACCCGTCTTGCCTATATAGTAAAGTTTGCTGAAATTTTAGGAAAAAAAATAGCTATTGACGGACGTTCAATGAAAACAAATATTGAAGTGGCAATTGAGGCAAAATTATTTAAACCTAAAAAAGACACCATTATACCGATAGAAGAGGCGAACAACTATCCTCCGAATAAAGTGGTTGTTTTGATGACCGGGGCTCAAGGCGAAGAATTCGCCGCTCTGAATCGCGCCGCCAATAAATCCAACGCGAAATTTTCCCTGCATAAGGGAGACACAATAATACTATCCTCCTCTATCGTTCCCGGAAATGAACTTCAGGTCCAGAAAATGAAGGACGGTTTGACCAGGCAAGGTGTGCGTATTATAAGCTATCGCACGGCTGGTGAGGACTTTGTCCATGCCACGGGCCACGGCAATCAAGAAGACATAAAATGGCTGCATAGAAAAACTCACCCAAAATTTTTTGTACCGATTCACGGCTGGCACTCGATGCTCGTGCGGCATAAAGAGCTGGCAATGGAGCTTGGAATGTCGGAAGAAAATATCATAGTACCGGATAACGGTTCAATCATCGAAATTTCTGCTGACGGACAAAAAATTGTATTACGCAAAGAAAAAGCGCCAAGTGGCATTATGATGGTAGATGGCGTATCTATCAGTGATACCCAAGACGTTGTTATCCGTGACCGCGTAATGCTTGCTCAAGATGGAATGTTTGTAATCATAGCGCTGGTGGACCCAAAGACCGGAAAATTAAAAAAATCTCCCGATTTGATTTCCCGAGGATTCGTATATTTAAAAGAGAATCAGGAGCTCTTGCGTCAAGCGCGAATGGTAATCAGAAAATCAATAGAAGACAGAACCTCAAAAATGAAACCGATTGATTTTGACTACATCAAGGCGGGTCTGGGTGAAAACGTTTCAAAATTTCTTTATCAAAAAACCGCCAAAAGACCCTTAGTCATACCGGTAATATTAAGCGCTTAAAAATAACCGAAGCATCAAAATTTTCAAAGGTGATAAAACATAACAGAAAAATAATATATTTGGCGGGCTTTCTTTTTTCTGTATCCATTGCCCTTACTTCTTACATAAATTCAAGTTTCTTGGAAATTTATGCGGGCAAAAATTATATAGGCATAATATACGTTATAGCTTCAGTCATCACTATCCTTGGTTTACTCAGAATGCCTAAAATTTTGACCCGGATAGGCAATCGAAAAACAATTCTTTTATTTTGTTTTTTCATTTTTCTTTCTCTTCTCTTGCTTGCGCTTGGAAATACAGGTTTCATAGTAATACCTGCTTTTATCCTTTATTTCGTGTCTATAAATTTTGTTATTGCTTCGTTAGATATCTTTATTGAAGATTTTTCTGGAAAATCCAGAATCGGGACACTCCGCGGATTTTATCTGATGATTATAAACTCGGCTTGGATTATAGCTCAGTTAATTTCTGGGTCGGTTATAAACAAAAGTTCTTTTTCGGGTCTCTATCTTCTGGCCGCGAGTTTTATGATTTTAGTGGGAATTATTTTTACTTTATGTTTGCGCGATTTTAAAGACCCTAACTATATCAAGGTTCCTGTTTGGAAAACTATTAAGTCTTTCTGGCACAACAGGTATGTCTCAAAAATATATCTCTCGCATTTGATTTTGCAATTTTTCTATGCCTGGATGATAATTTACATGCCGATATATTTGCACGAGTATATGGGTTTCGGTTGGGATAAAATCGGCATCATTTTTTCCATTATGCTTATCCCGTTTGTCATATTGGATTTTCCCCTGGGCAAGCTCTCAGATAAAATTGGCGAGAAAAAAATGCTGATCATGGGTTTTTCCATTATTGTATTGTCCGTCTTAGCGATTCCCTTCATTAAAGAATCCGTAATTTGGATATGGGCCCTGATGCTTTTCCTCACACGAGTCGGAGCCGCCACCATAGAAGTTATGAATGAAAGTTATTTTTTCAAAGAAATAAATGAAAAAAACGCCGATGAAATAAGTTTTTTCCGCAATGCGCCTTCTATTTCCTATATCATTGCTCCACTTATCGCTTTTCCCATTTTGTTTTTAATTCCATCCTTTGAATATCTCTTCTTTATTTTGGGCGCGGTCCTACTCATCGGACTTTTTATTACTCTACGACTAAAAGATGTGAAATAAATTTAGTTATCTTCAAAAACGAGGACGTCACGCATCTGGTTTTATTTATGTCAAATTTTTAGAGATATAATATTCTTAGCATTTTGGTTTGGATATCCCCAACTTTCTTCAAATAAATCAAAATCTACTTTTCTATTTTCCTGTCTTGGTAAACCAGGATCATGAACAATAAAAGAATTATTTTCATAACCTTTAATAAGGATAAAATGTCCAGAATAACCAGATATATTATTTAACGCCCTAGAATTTACAACACATACAACTAAATATTCATTATTTAAAAAATTAATTATTTCTTTTATTTCTGGAACCCTTTTCTCTGACTGGATTTCTTCTACAAATTTTTTAGCATTATCCATTTCTTGAGACA
>CAYZGS010000088.1:0-3122 GCA_964478145.1 uncultured Candidatus Saccharibacteria bacterium
CGAAATTTAATCAAGAATGCAAAGAAAATGCCCTGGAATATATTGATCTTTGGGGTAAATTTACGGAGCGCATGGGTTATTTTGTAGATCAAGAAAACCCATATGTTACTTATCACAACACTTATATTGAATCTGTCTGGAATATTTTTAAAAAAATCAATGACCAGGATTTGCTTTATAAAGATTATAAAGTGGTGCCGTGGTGTCCGCGATGCGGAACAGTGCTTTCTTCTCACGAACTGGCTCAGGGCTATGAAGACATAAAAGATTTGTCAGTGTACATAAGGTTTAAAATAAAGCCTTCGCCTGATGCTTCTGTTCAGGTTCTCGATTCCCTGGGGTCCCAACCCCAGCCAGACCATTCACATAAACATCCAGGCGAAGGCCCTGTTTATATTCTAGCTTGGACTACTACTCCTTGGACTTTACCCGGGAACGTTGCTTTGGCGGTCGGAAAAAGTATTAATTATGTAAAAATTGAAAAAGATAACGAGTTTTTAATATTGGCCAAAGAAAGGCTTTCTGTCATAGAGGGAGAATATAAAATTGTCGGTGAAATGAAAGGCGAAGATTTAATAGATCTAGAATACGAACCACTCTATCCTTTTCTTCAAGACACAATTTCCGAAAGTGAAAAATCAAAACTGGAAAAAGCGTATAAAATTTATCCGGCAAATTTTGTCACGATTGCTGATGGTACGGGTGTGGTGCATACAGCGGTGATGTACGGGCAGGACGACTTTGTATTAGGTACGGAGATAGGTTTGCCAAAACATCACCTTGTCGGACTTGATGGAAAATTTTTAACAGGTACCGGATTTTTGGAAAATAGATTTGTCAGAGATGAAAAAGTGGCTGTGGATATTATAAAAGATTTGGCGCATAGAGGGCTTTTGTTGAAAAAAGAAAAATATGAACACTCTTATCCGCATTGTTGGCGTTGCAAGACGGCCCTTATCTACTACGCGCGCGATTCTTGGTATATTAAAATGTCTGATCCGAAAATAAAAAACAAACTGATAAGTGAAAATCAGAAAATAAACTGGGAACCGGCGCATATTCGGGACGGGCGTTTCGGCGAGTGGCTGAAAGATATAAAAGATTGGGCTATATCCCGCGAGCGCTACTGGGGTACTCCGCTTCCGGTCTGGATTTGCGATTCCTGCAAGAAAGTTGATGTTATCGGAAGTATAGAAGAGTTGAAAAAGAAAACCAAAAAATCCGGCAATAAATATTTCGTGATGAGGCACGGCGAGGCAGAAAATAATATACAAAGCGATATTTTCCATTCGGATTCGGAACAAAGCGCCAAATTGACGGAAAAAGGGAAAATGCATATATTGGAAAAGGTTGATAATTTCAAAGAAAAGCCGGATATTATCATTTCTTCGCCTTTTGAAAGAGCAAAAAAAAGCGCTCAGATATTTTGCACAAAAGTCGGCTTTCCTTTGGAAAAAATAATATATGATGAACGAATTCGGGAATGGAATCCTAGTTCTATTTTTGAGGGCAAAAAAAGAATTACATTCAAAAAATATTATGATCAAGATTATTTAGACGAACCGAGAAAAAATTTACCTGATGGCGAGAGTTTTGCGCGAGTGGTTAAAAGAGTGGGTGACTTCATATATAATTTGGAAACAAAATATTCCGACAAGAACATTCTAATTTTTGGGCATGGAAGCGCAACGGATGCTTTGAGTTTTGTAGTAAAAGGAATGTTACTGGATTCTTTATCAAGCAAAAATGATCCGTTTGATTCTCTCAAGAACGCTGAAATTAGGAAATTTGACTTTGTTCCTCTTCCACATAACGAAAATTATGAACTGGACCTGCATAGGCCTTATATTGATGAAGTTAGTTTAGTGTGCGAATGCGATGGAAAACTAGTTCGTGTTAAAGAAGTGATGGATGTTTGGTTTGATTCCGGAGCTATGCCTTTCGCTCAGAACCATTATCCCTTCGACTTTGCTCAGGGTAAACCTTTTGAGAATAAAAAATTAGCATACCCAGCTGATTTTATTTCTGAAGCGATAGATCAGACTCGCGGCTGGTTTTATACTTTGCACGCCGTTGGAGTGTTGATGGGCCGTGGCAAAGCTTTTAAGAATGTTATTTGTCTTGGGCATTTGCTTGATGCTTCTGGTAAAAAGATGTCTAAATCTCTTGGTAATATCATTGATCCTTGGATCATGATGGAAAAATACGGAGTAGATACACTTCGACTCTGGATGTATTCTGTAAATCAGCCAGGTGAATCCAAAAACTTTGACGAGAAAACGGTGCTGGAACTCCACAGACAAGTTTTTGGTTTGCTCTATAATGTGCTGGCGTTTTATGAACTTTACAGAAACACATCCCTAGAAGCTGGAAGCTACAAGCTAAAAACTAGCTCTAATATTTTAGATAAATGGATTTTAACCAGATTAGATGAATTAATAAGTCTTGCGATTAAAAATCTTGATAATTATAAGTTGCTTGAACCAGCAAGAGCGATACGCGACTTTATTGGGGATCTTTCCACTTGGTATTTGCGCCGTTCCAGAGAAAGGATAAAAAATGGCGATAAGAAAGCAAAACAGACTTTGTACTTTGTGTTGAAAACACTAGCAAAAGTAATGGCGCCATTTGCGCCTTTTACTGCGGAGGACATCTGGTTAAAATTAAAAACTGAGGATGATATAGGGAGTGTGCATTTATCTGAATGGCCAAAGGTCGGGAAAAGGTTAAACCTTTTTGAATTCTTAAGGTTTAATCTTAAAGAGACCAGGAAAATTATTCCGAATATGGAAAAAGTTAGGGAAATCGTATCTCTCGGGCTAGAAGCTCGTCAGAGGGCTGGTATAAAAGTTCGCCAACCGCTTGCTTCGCTCAAGTTAAAAGTAGAAAATGAAAGGTTATCAAGTGAATATTTAGACTTAATTAAAGATGAATTAAATGTGAAAGAAATAATTTTTGAAAAAAAGTCGGAACTTGAATCTTCAGAAAGATCCGACTTTAGCGAAGTTGAATTAGATCTAAACATAACTCCTGGCTTAAAAGAAGAAGGAGATTATCGCGAATTGGTAAGAGCGATGCAAGACATACGCAAAAAAATGGAGCTTACGCCAAGTGATATTGTT
>CAYZGS010000089.1:0-3008 GCA_964478145.1 uncultured Candidatus Saccharibacteria bacterium
TCGCATACCGGTATGCCGATTTTTTTTGATTCTCCGCTTGCTATTCGTTTGACTGAAATTTTCAAGCAGTTTAAAAATTATTTTAATGAAACAGCGCAAAAAGTTTTATCAAAAGACAAGTATTTATTTGATTTTCCCGGGCTTCATTCCACCTTAAGATCGGAAGAGTCAAAAATGATTGACACGGTTCCCAACCCCAAGGTAGTTATTGCCGGGTCAGGGATGTCTTCCGGCGGAAGGATAGTGCACCATGAAATACATTATTTGCCCGATCCGAATAATACTCTTTTACTCACCGGTTACCAATCTGTGGGCAGTCCTGGCCGTTTAATTCAAGAGGGGGTAAGAACTGTGCGTATTTCAGGGGAGTATGTAAAGGTGCAGGCGCAGGTGGTAACTATCTTAGGATATTCAGGGCATAAAGATTCAGACGGTTTATTGAACTTTGTTGAAAATATGAAGGGCACGGTCAAGAAAGTTTTCGTAGTGATGGGCGAGCCCAGATCATCAATGTTTTTAGTGCAGAAAATTAGGGATAATTTGGGAATAAATGCATGCGCGCCGGAACTGGGGGACAGTGTTTTACTCCATTTTTGAGTTTTATTTTATATAAAATTTTGAAAAGGCTCTTCAGTAAGATATAATGAAGATATGGATAATACCTTATTAAATTCCAACCTTAAACATGGGCATCAACAAATAAAAATTTGTGTTTCCGGAGCGGCTGATACCGGTCATTGCGGATTAGGCACGCTAGATAAAGCAAAAGAACTGGGGCGTGAGATTGCCCGCCAGGGGGCGGTTTTGGTGACAGGGGCCACCACCGGTTTTCCATTTTGGGCAGCTATGGGAGCAAAAGAGGAAAATGGAATATCTATTGGTTTTTCTCCGGCAGCATCCGAGAAAGAGCATGCGGAGATTTATAAACTGCCGTTGGATTATATGGATTTAATTATCTATACCGGTTTTGGCTATCCGGGCCGCGATCTCTTGCTTACCCGTTCCTCCGACGCGGTCATCTGCGGTTGCGGACGCATTGGCACTATTCATGAGTTTACCGTCGCTTTTGAAGACGGGAAAGTTATTGGCATCCTGAAAGGGCCCTGGGAAACAAGCACAGAGCTTCAGGATATAATTGCTCAAGCCCATCGCCCGAATGAAAAAATTATTATTGGGGATGACCCCAAAAAGCTTGTAGAGAACGTCATAGCTCTCGTTAAAAAATACAAGACAGATGAACGTGCGAATAAAGCCACCTGAAAAATATTTCTTTTATTTTTTTATTGTAGACTCTCTAAAATTTTAGCGAAAGTTGGCGGGTGATTTTCAGCAAAATCAGAAAGAATTTTTCGGTTGAGCAATACGTTTTTCGTTTTTAATGCGCCAATCAGTTTTGAATAGGACATTCCAAGTTCTCTGGAGGCGGCGTTTATTTTAATGTTCCAAAGTTTTCTATTGTGTGACTTTTTGTCTTTTCTATGCGCAAAAGCATAACTACCGGCATGCAGTAGCGCTTCTTTAGCTTGGCGTTCTTTGGTGCTTCTTCCGTGTCTAAAACCTTTTGTCTGTTTTAGAACATTCCTTCTTCTTTTCAGCGCATGCACTCCTTTTTTACTCTTGTCATGATTGATTTTTAACGAACGCAGTGAGTATAAAAATCATCACCCTGTTAAATGTCCCTTGGACAAATTTTGCTTTGCAAAATTTATTTAACAGGGTAGCAAAAATATATTCGCTCCGCTCTTTATTTTTCAGCTAAATGGTAATAGATGACTTTTAGGTTTATTTTTAATTAGAAAACTTTGCCCCTTTTTTCCAGCTAATTGTCTTTTTCTTGATTGTTTTGCGTTAAAGTGATTAAAACCTGGCTTACGAGCGATAATCTTTCCGTTTTTTGTGAGTTTTAATCTTTTTGTGTATGATTTATTTGTTTTCATTGAATTTTACTTTATATTTTCTTTATGAACTTTCTACTTTACAAACTTTATGACTTACCTTGCTTTCTCTATTGTTATAAATAAACCTTTTGGGTTTCTTTTATATGTATCGGCAATTTTATAGTCTTCTGTTATCAGGTGAAGTATTCTGTCCAATCTGCTCCTCAAAAACTTTTCGTCCATATATTTTGTTCTGCCGACCAAGAAGAGCTCCACCTTAATTCTATGTCCTTCTTTTAGCCATTTTGAAGCATTCTTGGCTTTTAATTCCAAATCATGGTCCCCAGTACCTATTTTAATTTGAATTGATTTTGTTTCAGTTGCCCTAGAACCTGCTTTAGCTTTTTTTAATTTTTTATTTGCTTCATATTGGTATTTGCCATAATTTGCTATTTTAGCGATTGGGGGATTGGCATTAGGAGACACTTCAATCAGATCCAATCCTTTATTTTGGGCTAGTTCTAGTGCATCTTTTATACTTAAAACACCAAGATTTTGACCTTCACTATCTAAAACACGAAGTTCTTTTACTCGTATTTGGTTGTTTATTCTTTCTCGCAATTGGATGTATTAATACGTTAAACTAAGAAGAGTTTAGCTTATTTTACTTCTAAAGTCAACTTAGTTTAGTGATAAGATTTTTTGCATTAAATTGTCTGCAGGGAGTAAAGTGCCTTTTAATGGAACATAAAATTTTCCATCAACCCTACTTTTGTCGGCTGATATGGGTATTCCACTTTCTTCTAATAATTCTTGGTCGTTGTAGTTATCTCCTATAGCCATGATATTTTCTTTTTTTAATTTGAAAATTTTGATTACATGTCTTAAACCAAGGGCTTTTGTTTGTGATTTTTTTATTAAAACATCGTATGCTTCACCATTCCAGATGGTAACGAGACCTTTTTCTTTTTTTACTATATTTTCTATTTCTTTAATTTTTTTTGTGCAATGTATAGTTATGATAAATTCTTTTGGTTCAAATCCCTTTACATTTTTGTTTTTACTTGTTGCCTTTTTTAGTTTTGGAAATTTATCTTTTAAATATTTAAAACTGTTAATATGTTGGTATAT
>CAYZGS010000090.1:0-2977 GCA_964478145.1 uncultured Candidatus Saccharibacteria bacterium
TATTCCTTCCTTGTTTGAAACGGATATTAATGCCGCCTTAACCATTTTTTATCCTGTCTCCGATAATTTTTGATGCTGATGCTATCCCATTCATGCTTTTTCTGTGGATCTTTTTTGTGTAGTTAGTTGCCCTTTTTGGGAATTTTCTTGCGTGGCGATATGTGTCCTTAACTGTTTTACCTACGTGATGGTGGATTCTTGCGTGCATCGCCTTCACGGCGCGCCAGCCGACCATAAAAACTCCGATAAACATGAGAATCCAGCTGAAAGTATATAAAGATAATCCTGTTATCAGGGAAATAGGCTTGTAAAATTCTGTGATGATGATTGCCTTGCTGTAAAATCCGAGAACGAAGCTTATGATTATGAGTATGAATGCGATTATGAGTTTTTTATCTTGATACCATTTAAATGCCATTTCTTTTATTGTTGCCATTTTTGAATTGTTATCTTATTTTTTATTTTATAATGACTTTATTATCCTTGACTTTTATTTTTCCTTTTTCAAATAAATCAACGGCTTTTACTATAATCTCCTGCTCCGCTTTCTGCACTTTTTCCTTTAATGAATCAACAGTTTCGTTTTCTTCTATTTCTACTTCTTTTTGCATGATTATCGGGCCGGTATCGGCGCCTTCATCAACGAAATGCAGCGTTGCTCCGGTAATTTTTTCCCCGTTCCTTAAGACTTCAGCATGGACTTCTCTGTCCATTCCCGGGTACTTGGGCAATAAGCTTGGGTGGATGTTCATTATCCTGTTTCTGTATTTGTTTACAAACCACGGGCTTAAAAATTTCAAATAGCCAATAAGCAGAATCAGGCCCACTTTATTGTCTTCCAAAACGTTTGAGACTTCCTTGTCAAATGATTCTCTTTGCTTTTCCTTGCTCATGTAAGAATATTTTTTTATGTCAATGAAGAATGCCTTTATATCGTGCTTTTTAGCCCTTTCAAGCGCGTAAGCGCCTTTTTTGTTGGAAATCAAAACAGAAATCTCCGCGTTAATTTTCCCGGAATTTATAGCATCAATTACAGCCTGCAAATCCGTTGCTCTTGTCGACGCCAAAACACCAATATTAAGCATACCACACCCCTCTTTTTGAGATGGGATTAACGTATTTAAATCTTTGGTTTTATAGTTAGAATTAGTGAATTAATCTTTTATACTCCACCATCAGGCATTTGTCCATCACAACCTTAATTCCGTTCTTTTCTGCCAGCTTTTTTGCTTCTTCGTTAATGATTACAAGCTGCATCCAGATGACTTTCGGCTTTAATCTAATTGCTTCCCTTACAACTTCTAAACATTCCTCGCTTGGCCTGAAAATATTGACAATGTCAACATTTTCTTTTATTTCAGAAAGCGATTTGTATGTTTTTTCATTTAAAATATTTTCAGAATTTGGATTAACAGGAATAATTTTGTAGCCGTGCTCTTTCATGTATTTTGGAATTCTGTTGGCGGCTTTCTCAGGATTCGAAGAGCAGCCTACCACCGCAATTGTTTTGCAACTTTCAAGAATTTTTTTAATTTCAGCAGCTTTCATTCTAGAATTTCTTTGCCAATTCCATTGCCTTCAAAGTGTTCTGCATCAGCATCGCCCTTGTCATTGGGCCTACGCCGCCGGGAACAGGAGTTATGAATCCGGCGACTTCTTTCACATTTTCAAAATCAACGTCACCGATTAATTTGTTTCCCATTCGGTTTATTCCGACGTCAATGACAACTGCGCCTTCTTTTACCATCTCTTTTTTTATCAAGTTCGGCTTTCCAACGGCAACGACCAAAATATCCGCTTTTTTTGTGTATTCCTGCATATTTTTTGTTTTGGAATGGCAGACTGTTACAGTTGCATTTTTTTCCAGCAGCATTAAGGCAACCGGCTTTCCAACGATATTACTTCTTCCTACAACAACCGCATTTTTTCCTTCAATTTTTATTCCGGTTGATTCTATCAAGTGAATTACTGCCACTGCTGTCGCCGGGGCTAAAATTGTTTTTTCTGACATTAAGCTTCCTAAATTTACTGTTGTGAATCCATCAACATCTTTTTTTGGGAGAATTGAATCTGTTATTAGCTTTTCATCAATTTGCTTTGGCAACGGAAGCTGGACAAGAACCCCGTGGATTTTTGAGTTATTATTTAATTGGTTTAGAAGATTTATCAAGTCCATTTCGCTTGTTTTCTCATCCAAGTTGTATCTCTCGCAGTAAAACCCGGCTTCCTTTGAATCTTTTTCCTTGAAATTGACATAAACTTCAGAAGCGGGATTGCTGCCGACCATTACCAAAGCCAAACCCGGCTTTTCTTTCATGTTTTTGACTTTATTTTTTATATCTTCAAGAATGGACTTTGCTATTTTGTTTCCGTCAATGATTTTGGCTGGCATAATGGAACAAGACAGAGAATTGGTATTTAAAATTAACTAAAATTTTCAATTTTTGCTGGCATTTTATAAGATTTAATACTCAAGGTATATATAAAATTATCTGAGTAACTATTACTCTACGTTTTCAAAAAATTTTACAGCAAAATTACAAAAATTTATAATCACTTCTTTGTTTAAATCAAATTCCTTTCTATTTCCTAAATAATTATGGCATGACGGGTTTATTTTTTTACCTTCTTTTAAATCATTATAACTCAAACATTTTATATGTTTTTTAGAAACAATTATAAAAAAACAATTTTCATATGGATAATCTTTCGGCAGATCATTAAATTCAAACTTTTCATCTCTCCTAAATTTAACTTCAACAAAGTACACATCTTTATCTTTTTGTACAACTAGGTCCGGCATTCTTTTTATGTCTGTTGCAACATCACTTCTTACACCTTTAAGCAAATTCATTATACCCGGAACAGTGTTTTCCATACCATATCTAAAAACAGAATATCCGAGTTGTAGAAAAAGTTCTTCAATTAAAGTTTCGGCAATTCTAGCCTTAACCATATTCTCTCTATATTCAATTTC
>CAYZGS010000091.1:0-768 GCA_964478145.1 uncultured Candidatus Saccharibacteria bacterium
TACATCCTTTGTAAATTTAGCCTCAGTGTCACTTTTTAATGCTAAAAAATTTTCAAACAAAATTCCAAAACAAGTAATTAATAAAAAAAAGTTTATATAAAAATCAATCGGTTTCTCATTCTTTTTTTCGTACCAATCTATTTCATTCAAAAATGAAACATTATTTATATTGTGTAAATCAAATAGTTTTTTATGAAAATCTACCAAAGATTCTCCCCAAAGTGTTTTTACTTCTTTTAATTTCTTGCCATTAGATTTATTAAAATCAATAATAGTAATTTTTTCTACACACTCCTTGCCATTTTTATCAATTTTATTTTGGATATGTAATTGCCCTAAAGAATGCTTATATTTATTATTGGAAGTAAATTTATCATCAAAATATTCAATAAAAACAGGATGTAGGCCATTTTCTTTCACTAAAGATATAAACCTTCTGTTCTCATAATTAGGAGTGGCTAATTGTCTTGCCATAACTCCGCATTTCTTATCCTTAAAAACCTTTGGAACATTTCTATTTAATAATTTCTTTACTTTTGCCATAAGCTTTGGATCTTTTTGGCGTTCGTTAAGTAATTTAATAGCATCAGATAGCGGTGTATATACAATCTGATTAAAGAGATTTCTATCTGACATTATTTTATTGTAATCCCCTATTTTAATCATTTTATTTATTCTACTCTTCTAATCACATAAACCCTTTTATTATACCATGTAAAAAGATTATCAAAATTTTAATAAAAGTTATATCACAAAAATAAAATCACG
>CAYZGS010000091.1:778-2963 GCA_964478145.1 uncultured Candidatus Saccharibacteria bacterium
CGCTCCCGATAGTCATAAGCATTATCGCCACTATTTTGGGAAATAAAATTGTGAAAGAAAGGTTTTCTTTCACAATATGCGGAAAAAACTTTGTTCCGAGTATAGTCAAAAATAGGACTATCGCCGGTTGAAAACTACTTACTAGATAAACCATCACCACAGGTGCTAAGAGTAAAGCAAAATTAGTTAAAAGATTTCCAGAAATTGTCATCAGTTCACTGACAACATTTACTAAAAAAATTTTATGACCACCCATTCTGTTCATATACATAAACTCTTCTCTGTGCTTCGGTATAAATGAATAAATTAGTAAACCGGATATACCAAGCCCTAGATACTCCCAAAATGATGATACCCAGAAATTACCTTCTACCGTGACATATTTAAAAATAATTCCTGAAATGGCTATGATTAAACAAGCAAAAACCATATATGCTATCGGTTTTTTCTTTAAGCTTTTTTTCTCTCCGCTGAAGTTTATAGAAATTAATATTAAACCCGAAAATATTATCAACGAACCCAGTATTTGACTTAAGGTTAGAGTTTCTCCTAAAAATATATAACCAAAAATATAACCAAAAATAGGAATGGTCAGAAACCATGGGACTATTGAAGAAATTTCTTCTATTTCAAGAGTATATAGGTATAAAATAATCCAAACAACAGTTAAAGCTCCCGCAAGGAGTAATAAAATTTTATCTGAAGAAGAAATATCATAGATACCGGAAACAAAAATAGATATTAAAAAAGCGATAAAAATGCCGATGAGACTGGAAAAAATTACCAGTCCGCCGGAACTGCGTTCTTTTTCCCTTTGTGAATATTTAGATATCAGGTAGGAATCGGCGATATTCACAAATGCCCACAAAAACGGCGCAACCAAAGCTATAAAAAACCAATTCATAAGGATATTATACCCTGTAGTGAAACTTTTAACAAAATTCCACTACAGGGTTATATCACAAAGTTTATTTTTAAAAGTCAGGTAAGATTAAATATGCAAATCTGGTCAAAATATGTTATAATAAAAGTATGAAAATAGAAATTCCAGAATTTGTAAAAGCATGTTTGTGGTCATATGATATTGATACAATTGATTTCTCTGTGCTTGACCATCGCACTCGAGTTATTCAAAATGTATTAAATCGTGGCACAAGTGATGCAATTTCTTGGCTTCGTAAAATATTTTCTGAAAAAGAAATTATAGAAGTAATTGAAAAAAGTATTAGCACTGATTGGAATAAAAAATCTTTAGCATTATGGTCGCTTATATTTAATGTTCGTCCATTAAAAAAGGGACGATTTGTTTAAGATGGATTTACATTGGAACATTCTTAACGATAAAAGACAAACAATTATTCCTCTGTTAAAAAAATTTTCTTTTGATGGATTTTATCTTGCTGGTGGCACAGGACTTGCCCTTCAACTCGGTCATCGTGACAGTGTTGATTTTGATTTTTTTAAAGAAGGAGATTTTGATACCACTTTTTTGATTGAAAAAATTTCTACAATTTTTATTTCACACAAATTAACTATTACACAACAAGAAAAGAACACCGTTTCTTGTTTGGTTGATAATAGCATTCAACTTAGTTTTTTTGGTTATCGTCATTCTCTTTTACAACCACTTATAAAGACTGAACATTTTGATATTGCTTCCATTGTTGATATCGGCTGCATGAAACTATCTGCCATTACAAGTCGATACGTAGAAAAAGATTATATTGATTTGTATTTTATTTTGCAAAGTATGTCTTTATCGGATCTTTTGGAGAATTTTATAAAAAAGTATCCGAATTTTGATAAAACTTTAATTTTAAAATCCCTTGTTTATTTTGATGATGTTCTTAAAGAACCAATTTTGTTTAAAGAAAATCATAATGTTTCATTTGAAACAATTAAAGTTTTTTTACAAAAAGCAGTAAAAGAATATTTGGATATGATATAAGAATCGGCAGTATTTACAAACGCCCACAAAAACGGCGCAACCAAAGCTATAAAAAACCAACTCATATTCAGCTATTTTATCATAAATAATGTGCATAAACATCTTACGAAGGACAGTCCTTCGTAAAACAGTCCTTCGTAAAAGCCCCAAGTAGCGCCATATGTGTGTGCACATTACCCGGTAAGGCGTATTCTAACCAATAGCTTGGACGGAATTAATTAATAATTGATTTGGCGT
>CAYZGS010000092.1:0-2960 GCA_964478145.1 uncultured Candidatus Saccharibacteria bacterium
AGGCATAATATTATCGGGATAGGGAAGAGCAAGTCTCGGGCTTTTCTAGAAAACAATAGAGAATCGATTAAAAAATATTTTGTTCGTTTAATAATTTTTTAATCTAAAACAAAAACGCGCCACACATGTAGATTTCTTTGCAAAAACTTTCTGCACCGGGGTTCAATTCCCCGCATCTCCACTCGACTCGCCCTTTTAAAGGGCTCGCTCGTGGCAAGCCACATATAGTCACAGGATAAAGATATAACCCAAAGTATGGGTTTTTTAGAGGCGAGTGCCCTGAGCGAATGTAGTGAGTCGAATGGGCATATTTATCTATGGTGAGCAAGGTCGAATCATGTTAATATTTTAATATGTATTTTGTATATATGATTAAAAATTCATACGGAAATTTATATATAGGTATTACAAATAACCCAGAACGAAGATTAAAAGAACATAATTCGAACAGAGGAGCTAATTTTACAAAAAGTGGAGACTTGTCCCGAGTTAACTCGAGGGATGAATTTAAAATAGTATTTTTAGAACCAAGAGAATCTTTAGTAGAAGCCAGAAAAAGAGAAATGCAAATTAAAAAATGGCGCAGAGATAAAAAAGAAAAATTAATAGATTTATGTAGTAAAAATATCCCAACGAAATGAAACAAATTATAATCAAACCAAATAAACCTAATTAAAATCTATCCCCAAAATAATTGACATATCATGTGGTAATATGATATATTACACATGGTGTTGTAAATTTTCTAAATTTAATAAGGAGAAAGATGATGAAGATATTCATAATAATCCTCTTTTTCTTTTGGTTTTTTTTCATTTTTATTTCTGTCACTAATCTCAAAGGTTGGTGATGAATAAAAATAATCTTGGACCGCGAAAGTGTTATTGGTATTACTTTTGCGGTCATTTTATTTTCCCCCTTTTTGTGCTATGATGTTCGGATGGATTTTAACTTTTTGAATCAAAAAAACCTAAAAGAAAAAGGCAAAAAAGGAAAACAGCCCCCTAAATTCTCAGGGAACATAATGGGAGCGGTTCTGATTTTTATGATTATCACGGCTCTTTACCTTATGATATCCGACACTTCAAAAAATGCGCCGGAAGTTTCCATCTCTGATTTAGCAAAAAGTATTTCAGTCAGGGAGGTTAGAAGTATTTTAGTGGAGGGCGAGAAACTGACTATTACCTATAAAAATGATGAAATAAAAACTTCCAAAAAAGAGGCGGAGTCTTCTCTTTCACAGACTCTTTTTAATTATGGAGTCCAACCCGAATCTTTGGCCGGGACTGATATGGAAGTAAAAAACGAAAGTGGATTTTGGTATTGGCTGATAAATATACTGCCCTTTCTTCTGCCTGTTGCTTTTATTATATTTTTCTTTTGGTATCTTTCGCGCCAGGTCAAAGGCGCGGGTATGCAGGCATTTTCCTTCGGACAATCTAAAGCTCGCATTACTGATCCGAATGATAAAAGCAATAAGGTAACTTTTAAAGATGTGGCCGGATGCAAGGAAGCGAAAGAAGAGTTGAAAGAAATAGTAGACTTTTTAAAAAATCCAAAGAAATTTTTGGATATTGGGGCCAGAATTCCAAAAGGAGTTATTCTGACTGGCGCCCCCGGCACGGGCAAGACATTGCTGGCGCGAGCGGTGGCAGGTGAGGCCAGTGTCCCTTTTTATCATTTGTCCGGAAGCGAATTTGTGGAAATGTTTGTTGGAGTGGGAGCCTCTCGAGTGCGGGATCTTTTTAAAATGGCCAAGAAATCCGCGCCTGCCATAATATTTATGGATGAGATAGACGCTATAGGACGCACCCGCGGGGGTGGATTTGGAGGGGGGAATGATGAGCGTGAGCAGACTTTGAATCAGATTTTAGTAGAAATGGACGGCTTTGAACCTAACGAAAAAGTGATTGTAATGGCGGCTACCAACAGACCGGATGTGCTGGACCCGGCCCTCATTCGTCCGGGACGTTTTGACAGGAAGGTTCTTCTTGATTTGCCGGATCGCTTAGATCGCGAAGATATTTTAAATATTCATGCCCAACTGAAACCGTTAGCCGAAGATGTCAATTTGAAATTAATTGCTGAGCGAACGCCCGGATTCTCCGGTGCTGACTTATACTCTTTAATGAACGAAGGAGCCATATTGGCGGCCCGAGAAAATCGCAAAAAAGTTTTTCAATTTGATTTGATTCGCGCTATTGAGAAAGTGATGCTTGGGCCGGAGAGAAAAAGTCATCTGCTTTCAAAGAAAGAAAAAGAAATTACTGCGTATCATGAAGCAGGACACGCTCTAGTCGCGTCTGTGCTTCCTTATGCCGATCCTGTGCATAAAGTATCTATCATCGCTCGTGGCAATGCCGGAGGATATACCTTGAAGTTGCCACTAGAAGAAAGACGGCTTCAATCAAGGAGAGAATTTTTAGATGATATTGCAATGTCTTTGGGAGGATATGTGGCTGAGAAAATGATTTTTGGCGATATTACTACTGGTCCTTCAAGCGATCTGCAAATAGCCACAAATTTGGCCCGAGCTATGGTGACTCGCTGGGGAATGTCGGATGTGATAGGTCCTAGGACGCTAGGAAACGATATGGGCAAGCCTTTTTGGGGAGAGCCGAGGGAAGAGGGATATTCTGAAACAGTTTCCGCAAAAGTTGATTCTGAAGTTTCAAGGATTATAAATGATGGCATAAAATCAGCTGAAAAAGTTTTAAAGGAGAATAAAAAAGCTCTTGATGCGATAGCTAATAAACTTATCGAAGTTGAAACTTTGGAACAAGAAGAATACAACAAAATAATAATTGCTAACGGAATAATGCCAAAAAAAATAGAGGAAGCAAAATTAGAAATAAAAAGTTAAAATCTCTTTGCTAAATTCTATTTAATTTTATAGTATAAAAATATCCGCCCTTAGCTCAGTTGGTTAGAGCATCTAGCTTATACCTAGAGGGTCCTAC
>CAYZGS010000093.1:0-2946 GCA_964478145.1 uncultured Candidatus Saccharibacteria bacterium
TATGAAGTGTAGAGATGCGAATAAGAAGCCAACCATGCAGACCATGACAAACCCTGTCGCTTCGAAGAACGAGAAGGGGCGATATTCAGCCAAGGGTACTTGTGCTAAATGCGGAGGAAACATGTTTAAGTTTCTTTCTCAGGCAGACGCAGAAGCGTTGAAGTAATTATTAGTTTAACCAAAAATCATATGGCAAAAGGAGATGGGCATAGAAAAGAAAAAAAGAAACCCAAAAAAGCTAAAAAATAGCACGTTATCTTTTTCTCAAAAAGTTTATGAGATTGTAAAGAAAATTCCGAAAGGAAAAGTTTTGACGTACAAGGAAGTAGCGAAAAGAGCAGGGAATGTAAAAGCCAGTAGAGCGGTAGGGAATGTTTTGAATAAAAATTACAATCCTAGAATACCCTGTTATAGGGTCATTTGTTCCGATGGCAAACTCGGCGGGTATAATCGTGGAGCAAAAAAGAAAAAAGAGGTATTGGAAAAAGAAGGTTTTAATTTATCTAAAAAAGATATATAATATATGAGTGAATCCTACGGAAACCGAAACATATCAGATCAAGACAGACGCCTTTGAAGGACCATTTCACTTTTTACTTTCTTTGATAGAAGAAAGGAAGTTTTTTATTAATGACCTGTCTTTGGCGCAGGTGACCGAGGATTATCTGAATTATGTAAAAAAATTAGAAAAATTAAATCCGTCAGAGATATCTAGTTTTATCGTAGTGGCAGCTACCCTTATTTTAATAAAATCAAAATCTCTTCTGCCTAGTCTAGATCTTACCGATGAGGAAGAAACTGATATTCACAGCCTGGAAGAAAGATTAAAGTTATATGAACTTTACACCAAGCTCGGAAATAATGTCAAAAAAATGTTTGGCAAAAAAATGATTTTTGCGCCTTTGGAAAGAAAGAATGAAGTATTGGTTTTTTTGCCGGATGACTTAATTACAAAAGAAAATATGATGACTTTTGCCCAAAATGCGCTGGGTAAAATTCCAAAGAAAGTTTTTTTGCCGGAAGTAGAAGTCAAAAAGGTAATAAGCATAGAAGAAATGATTTCCAGATTAACCGAAAGAATTGAAAAAGTTCTGCAACTGAATTTCAAAGATTTTTCGGGGGTGGCAAAGACGCGGGAAGAGAAGGTGATTGTGATTGTGGGTTTTCTTGCTATGCTGGAACTTGTCAGGCAGGGTATATTGCACGCTATACAGGAAAATGATTTTGGAGATATTTTCATTAGAAAAAATAATGAATAAATAAATTATGGACATAGAACAAAAGATAGAAGCGACACTTTTTTTCAAAGGAGAACCGACATCAAGAAAAAAGCTTGCGGAATTTTTAGGCGTGGGACAGGCGGAAATAAATGAAGCCTTGGAAAAATTGAAAGAAAATTTAAATGGTAGAGGAATAGTATTGCAAGAGAAGGAAAATGATGTTATGCTCGGTACTTCTCCAGAGCTATCGGATTTAATTGAAAAATTGCAAAAAGAAGAGCTAAATAAAGAACTCTCCAAGGCCAGTTTGGAGACATTGTCCATTATTCTTTATAAAAATGGAGTAAGCAGAGCGGAAATTGATTATATTCGCGGGGTAAATTCCAGTTTTACTTTGCGAGCCCTTTCCATTAGGGGGCTGATAGAAAGAAATACCGACCCGAAGGACAGTAGGCGATATATTTATAAACCTACTTTTGAGCTACTTTCTTATATGGGTATAAAATCTGCCCAAGAATTGCCAGATTATCATTTGGTAAATGGTTCTATTGAATCAGCGGCCCAAAATTTGTCGGAAGAGTTAAAAAATGGAACCAGCGCCTAGAAAGAATATTTTTTTATTTATAATTTTGATTATCCTCGCCTTAGAGGCAGTTTTATTTTCTGTCGGAAATGAAAAATTGAATCTTGCTTTTTTAAAAGAAGAAAATAGATTAATGGAAGTACAAAGCGCACTGGCCGGCATCCCGATTCAGGCGAAGGCTTTTTCTATCTATGACCGGACCTTAAACAGAAAAATTTATGGTAGGAACGACGAAATAGCCTTGCCTATCGCTTCCTTAACGAAAATTATGACTGTTGCCATTGCCTTGAATAATCACGAAGCGGATGATATTGTGTTGGTCCGTTCGGATGCAATAAAACAGGAAGGAGATTACGGATTTTTTGTTGATGAAAAATTTAAAACAAAAGATCTGGCTGAGTTTACTTTAGTGGGTTCCGCCAACGATGGGGCTTACGCTCTGGCTGAAGACGATGGCGATTTCTTGGAAAAAATGAACAATAAGGCGCAAAAAATCGGAACGGAGAGCGCTTTATTTTTAAACTTTACGGGGTTGGATATAGATGGAAATAAAGCAGGTGCTTATGCTTCCGCTCAAGACGTGAACCTTATAGCTATATATGCGTTAGAGAGGTACCAAGATGTTTTTGGTGCGACCGTGTTGCCTGAATTAAGGATAAGATCTGAATCTGGTTTTTTTCACAGCGTAAAGAATACGAATATTATTTTGGATAAAATTCCCGGTATTCTGTTTTCTAAAACGGGTATCACTCCGCTGGCCAAGGGGAATCTAACTGTAATATACAAAAATAAATATGAGCATATTATTGCCATTACTATTCTGGGTTCAACTCCGGAAGGCAGATTTTCCGATGCGGGAAAGATTATAGATACACTGGCAGAAATTTATTAACATAAAATATTGACTTACTATTATAAGTTTAATATAATAAGCAGATTTAATGAGCGACCCGAGAAATGAAAAAGTTTTAACAACCAGAGGGATAGTTATCGAGTCTTTGCCTTCTACTTTATTTAGAGTAAAGACGGATGATGCTAAAGAAATTTTGGCGTATCTCTCCGGAAAAATGCGCATGCATAGGATTAAAGTCTTGATTGGAGATTCGGTTGAAGTGGTATTGGATTCCTATGGCGGGAAGGGGA
>CAYZGS010000094.1:0-1379 GCA_964478145.1 uncultured Candidatus Saccharibacteria bacterium
TTTACAATCCCGCGGCCTTTTTTGTCAAAATTGAATATTTCTTTATTTTCAACCAGGACAGACCCTTTATCATTGTAAGTCGTATCGGCTGTCACCACCCCGGCATCCAAGGCTCCCGCCATAACCAAAGGTTTTACCACAGATCCGAATTCAAAAACATTCTCAACTATGGGATTGGAAAACACTGAAGCCGTTTTTACCTTTGAGAAATTATTCAGGTCAAAATCAGGTTTGCTGGCAAGAGCATAAATGGAACCGCTCTTCGGATCCATAATTATCCCGCCGATGGAATCAACCCGATATCTCTCTTTCACGCTAGCCAGCGTCTTTTCAAGAAAACTCTGCACCAATGGTTCAATAGTGGTGACCACATCTCCCGACAGTGTTTCGCCTTTAAAGAAGGTATCATTGATATTGGAAAAAACTTCGGCGAAAAAATTTACGTAAGGATTATTTTCATCTCGCGAGAGAATATTGTCATATTGTCTCTCCAAACCATAGCGCCCGCCAAGATCATCATCTTTATAAGCCACAAAACCCAGCGTCTGCGAGGCCAAACTGCCTCCAGGATAAAAACGCCATTTCTCCTTAAAAACAGAAACCCCGGGAATTTTCAGGGCAGAAATTGAATCAGCTTCTTCTTTAGAGAGATGATTAGCTGTTTCCTCATAGGGGTCGTTTATTTTCTCCGCTTTTGATATAAAGTTATCATAATCAAGAGCTATTTTCTGGGACAATTCCTGATAAACTTTTTCTCTGTCAATAATTTTACCTGGATTAACGGCTACCTTGAATCCGGCAGTTTGGGTAGCCGCAGAAACGAGCTGCCCGTCTTTTCGTTCAAAAAATATGGTCCCACGTTCAAAAATGCCGGAAGATGGAGTGGAATATTGTCTGTCCGCCTGCTCGGAATAAAAATCGCTATGTACAACCTGCACTAAAAAAAGTTTTCCTATTAGAACCAAGGTGGAAATCAAAATAAAAAAAGACACAACCTTGGTCCTAAGAACAAAACTATATTTCATTTTTGACAACTGTTATACTGCCAAGAGATTTAGGAGTAGTAAATTTTGTTTTTGTTTCTTTGAACCCGAGAGAATATGCCAGATTCAAATCAATTTTTTCGGATATAGAAAGGTAGTCCAGCTCCAAATTTCCAACTTCATTGGATAAAACGCGGGCATTCGCTTCAAGCGATTTGCGTTCAATAATATTAAAAACCATACTCCCCAGAAAAAAAACATAAAACAGAGCCAGCGCTCCCAAAGAGTAGAGCATGATATTCAAAATTCGGCCTTGCAAATTGCCATGATCAATTACTTTCACATTGCCTGCATAAATCTTCAATTTTAAACTTGCTTGCTTCATATAATTACCTG
>CAYZGS010000094.1:1389-2946 GCA_964478145.1 uncultured Candidatus Saccharibacteria bacterium
TTTCCCACCGTCTTGGCCGGGTCCCGCTATAGGCGGGATAAAATTCTCAACTTCGCGCTTCTGGACCTTGGATTGCTTCCTATTTCTCCCTTGGAAGCTGTAATCGGCTTTTTGTTTATCAATCTCGCTTCGCCTGTCCTTTCCTTTTCTTTGAAAAATCTTTTTACAATCCTGTCTTCTAAACTATGGAAAGAAATCACCGACATTCTCCCCTCTTTCTTTAAAATTTTAAACCCTTCCTGAAGTCCTGCTTGAAGCGCCCCTAGCTCGTCGTTTACTGCTATCCGCAAGGCTTGAAAGGTTTTGGTGGCGCAGTGTATTTTTTTTGGCAATCTTCCTCTTCTGTAAGTTTCAGGCATGCTATTCTCTATCACTTTCACTAATTCTCCAGTCGTTTTAATCTTCCGTTTTTTCCTCGCTTCCACTATCCCTTTTGCTATCTTCCTGGAAAATCTTTCCTCACCATAGCCGTAAATAATGTCCGCCAAACTTTTCTCGCTCCAATTGTTTACTATCTCTTCGGCTGTCAGGTCTTCCGGCAAAGGATTTTCTTTCATGGTCATAAGCAATGGCTCATCTTTCATAAAAGAAAATCCTCTTCCGGAATTCTCCAATTGGTCGGAACTCAATCCTAAATCAAAAATAATCGCATCAAAAAGAAAATTAAAAGATTTAAAGCGTCGTGGGTCCCCTGCCTTTTTGACTCCGAGGGCGAAAGCGCAAAAATCTTTTGAATTTTCTTTTTGATGAATTTTATCTAAATCTCTAAAATTCATATTTTTAAAGAAAATTCTCTTCTCAAAACCTTTGAATTTACCTTCCGCTTGCTCCCAAACATTTTTATCTTGATCAAGCGCGATTATTTTTACATTCGGATATCTTTCTAAAATTTCCCTGCTATGCCCTCCGCCTCCGAAGGTAGCATCCAATACGGCTGATTTATTTTGTAAATCCAAACCCTCTATTGTTTCATTTAAAAGAACTGTCTTGTGTACACTGCTGTTCATTGTCTTTCACTACCTAACTTCTCTGCTAATTGATCCACTTGTTTCTCCACCACTTCTCTATATTGTGTCCATGCCTTGTCGTTCCATATTTCTATTCTGTCTTCTACACCTATTATGGCTGCTTTGCCTCCCAACTTGATTCTTTCTTTCAAAAAGTCTGGAATCAATATTCTCCCAATAGAATCCACCTCCACTTCTGCCGCTCGTCCAAACATAAATCTGTTGAAGCTTCTCTTGTCCGCTTTCAGAAATGAAAGATCAGAATCTGAATCAGAAAGTTTTTTTGAAACTTTCACCCACTGGCTGATTGTGAAGATAAACAAGCATTGGTCAAGACCTGGTGTAATAATAATTTTTTTTCCGAGTTCTTTGCGAAACTTTACAGGTAATGAAACCCTGTTTTTTTCGTCTATAGTGTGTATGTATTCTCCAATTAACATAAAATTATTTATCCACTTGTTTCCCACTTTTTCCCACTTGATTAACATTATAAACCACAGGTAAAAAAGAAGCCAAGTCCCACCTGTGGATAACTCTAGATGGTAAAATT
>CAYZGS010000095.1:0-2854 GCA_964478145.1 uncultured Candidatus Saccharibacteria bacterium
AAACTTTATTATGATAGTCTGGTGGCAGAAATCAAAACATCGGGTTTTGATGAAATAGGCCTTTTAAATTTAGGGAAGGAGAGATAAAATGGAGTTAGACAAAATAACTGTAACGATAAAAGAAATTGATAAAGAAGTTGTAAAAGAAGCTGGTTTTAAAAAAAATACCATTACCATTACCAAAGTTGAACTGGCTAAAGGAGAAATTAATCTACTTGCAAAATATTTACCAAAAGAGAAAAGTGTAAGTGAATGTGTGGGGGTTGACTGTTTTGGTTTTTTCTATAATAAACAGCATAAACTTTTTTCAAAGAAAATACTTGTGAGTGAGTTCCATCCTTATGAGAATAGGACTGATGGCAGGGTAGAGTATTATTTAACGGATTTAGGGTATCGGATTTTGAAGAGCTTGAGAAAACGTAAAATTATTTAAAACCTATTTAGATGGGTCTAATCATTTAAATTTATTGTATTGATTCCGCCTGCGATTTCAAATCTAAAAAGGTTTGAAATCGTGCGGCGGATTTATTATTTATGCTTGTTTATATTATTTTCATGCTAAAATAAAAATGGTACAGAAAATCTGCTATCGCTGAAATTGTGTACCATTTATTAATATCAAAAAACAAAAAAAAGATAAAATGAGGCGAGCAACAAGACAGAAAATTTTATTATTGCTCTTAAGCGGTGTCGCACTAGGCTTGTCAAAGTCGCCCAAGGGATATTTTAAAATTATAAAAAGTGCTTCAAAAGCATGGAAAGATATTGAGCGAAAAAGATTATACACTTTAGTACGGGAGTTTTACAACGACCGCCTTGTTGACTACAAAGAAGACAAAGACGGGTTCATAAAAATAGTTCTCACCAAAGAAGGCCAAAAGAAAGCCTTGAAATTTAAGCTGGATGAAATGGAAATCAAAAAACCGGCAAAATGGGACGGCGAGTGGCGAATCGTAATTTTTGACATTCCGGAAAAATTTAAAAAAGCGAGGGAAGCGCTAAGAATAAAGTTAAAAGAGCTGGGATTTTTGGAATTGCAGAAATCAGTGCTTGTTTTGCCTTATGAATGCGAGGACGAGGTTGATTTTATAATGGAAGTTTTTTTGATCAGGCCGTTTGTAAGAATTGTCAGGGCAAAATCATTTACCAATGAGGAACAGTTAAAGATTAAATTCAATTTAATTTAGCCGAAGAAGTATTCAGAGGATTCTCATGGAGAAATATCTTAGTTTTAAAATGGTACACAATTTCAGCGATAGCAGATTTTCTGCACCATTTTGATAATGCAACGGTATGTCAATCAACGGATGACTGGGGATTTTTTATTTTTATATATTTTTTGAGTGTGTTATACTTTAAAGCGTGATTACACTATCTGAAATTTTATTTCAGGCGCGAAAAAACAATTTGGCGATTGGGCATTTTAACATTTCCAATTTGGAACAATTGCGGGGGATTATGGAGGCGGCTAAAAAATTTAACGCGCCGATAATGATAGGATTGTCCGAAGGAGAAAGAAAATTTGTCGGATTAAAGCAGGCGGTGGCGATGGTTAAATCTTTTAAAGAAGAATACAACTTGCCGGTTTTCCTTAATCCCGACCATTCTCATTCGGTGGAGTCGGCAAAGGATGCGTTTGATGCCGGTTTTGATTCCGTCCATATAGACCTTTCCAAACTGTCGTTTAAGGAAAATATTAATGGCGCGAAAGAAGTAGTGGATTATGTGAAGTCCAAAAATCCGGAAGTTTCCGTGGAGGGCGAACTTGGTTATCTGCGGGGCGAATCGCGAGTACAAAAAGAAGTTATTAAAATAAAACCGGAAGATTTGACCAAGCCGGAGGAGGCCGTTGAATTTGCCGACAAAACCGGCATAGACCGTTTTGCCGGCGCTTATGGCAACAGTCACGGCATATCTTTGGACGAGCCGGCGTTGGATATTGAAAGGATAAGAGCCGTAAGGAAAGTTTTGCCGGAAAAAGTGGCGATGGTTTTGCACGGCGGTTCCGGCATTCCCGACAGTCAGATAAAAGAAGCGATAAAAGCGGGGATTGCCAACATCCATATCAACACGGAAATAAGAACGGCTTACACGGAAGCTTTGCGGAAATTTTTGGCGGATAATCCGGAGGAAGCAACACCCTATAAAATTTTGGCGTCGGCGGTGGAAGCGGTGCGGAAAAAAGTGGAAGAAAAGTTAAAATTGTTTGGATGGGTTAATATTTAATTTATGAAAATATACATAACGCGAAGAATTTCGGAAATCGGAATCCAGATGTTAAAAGACAAAGGCTATGAAGTGGAGATAAATCCCAAAGACAGGGTTTTGTCCAAGTCGGAATTGGTAAAAGTTCTTAAAAATAATTCCTATCACGCCATTCTTTGTCTTTTGACCGACAAGATTGACGGGGATGTTTTTGACGCGGCGGGAAACGCCAAAATTTTCGCCAATTACGCCGTCGGCTTTGACAATATAGATTTGGAAGCGGCCAAAAAAAGAGGCGTGATGGTGAGCAATACGCCGGGCGTTTTGAGCGAGGCGGTGGCGGAGCATTCCATCGCTCTTATGTTGGCAGTCGCCAGAAGAATCGCCGAATCGGATAAGTTTGTCCGGGCCGGAAAGTATAAAGGCTGGGCGCCGATGCTGCTTTTGGGCAGCGGGTTTTTCGGAAAAACCGTCGGCATAATCGGCTTGGGCCGGATAGGCGCGAAAGTGGCCCACATAGCTTCGCAAGGATTCGGCGCTAAAGTCATTTATTATGACATAAGAAGAAACGAAGATTTTGAAAAAGAATTCCCTGCGGGTTCCATTGAATTCAAGCCGAGCATTGACGAAGTTTTAAAAGGAGCCGATT
>CAYZGS010000096.1:0-2814 GCA_964478145.1 uncultured Candidatus Saccharibacteria bacterium
TCCCAGAACAGGTTCGCGTTATCCTGTGATAATGCACCTCCTGCTCCTGCAAAATCTGATGCCACTTCTGCCGCGCTTTCCATCCCCGCTACATCCGACACATCAAGCGGAAACACAGTAGTGCCGCTAAACTAGATTTGTTATGAGTTTTTTAGAAGAATTAGTAAAAAAGGGCTTAATTAATAAGGATCAGATAGATGAAATTAAGAATCGGGCCCGAGAAAAACACGGGGGGGATATTGATGAAGCTTTAATAGAATCAGGTATTCCGGAACAAAAAATCCTTGAGATAAAAGGGGAGTATTTGCAGATGCCGGTTAAAAAAGTCAATACCCAGGAAATGTCTTTTGACGCCCTGAAATATATCCCAGAAGACGCGGCTACTCATTATCATTTTGCTCCGATTGAATTCAAAGATGGAACGTTGGAAGTAGGCATTATGGATGGAGGAAATACTCAAGCCATTGACGCCTTGCAATTTATTTCAGCTAAACTAGGCATCCCCTTTAAAATTTTTCTTATTTCCAAGGGTGATTACCAAAGTATTATGGAAACCTATAAGGGAATATCAGTACAAGTGGAAGAAGCGCTGAACGAGCTTAATCAGGAAGAAACAATCAATGCCAAAAGTTTGAACGAGTCAAAAAATTTAAATAAAGAGATAAAAGATGTAAAACCGAACGAAGAAGTAAAAATAGTGGAAGATGCGCCAGTTATAAAAATCGTGGCCGTTATCTTGCGCAATGCCATAGAAGGCAATGCTTCCGACATACACATAGAACATACCGGGGAAAGGATAAAAGTTCGTTACCGTCTGGATGGGGTTCTTCATACCACCATAGTATTGCCACCTAATGTTTATAACGGAATAGTGGCGCGCATAAAAATTTTAGCCAGACTAAGACTGGACGAAAAAAGAAAACCTCAAGACGGGTCCTTTAGTACCAATCTTGATGGGCGTAAAATTGATTTTCGGGTTTCTACTATGCCCGCTTTTTACGGCGAAAAAGTGGTGATTCGTATTTTGGATGCCGAGAAAGGAGTGAAAGGGCTGGACCAGTTAGGCTTGTCAAAAAGAAATCTTAATATGGTCAGAGAAGCAATAGCCAAGCCGTATGGTCTTATTTTAATCACCGGTCCGACCGGGTCCGGAAAATCAACCACTTTGTATTCAATGATGAACGAACTGAACAAAGATGGAAGCAATATCGTTTCCCTGGAAGACCCGGTGGAATATCATATACCCGATGTGAACCAATCCCAAATGATGCCTGAAATCGGATACACTTTCGCCTCCGGCCTGCGTTCTATTCTTCGTCAGGACCCGGATATAATAATGGTTGGAGAGATACGCGACAAGGAAACGGCCCAGCTCGCCATTCAGGCGGCTTTGACCGGGCATCTTGTTTTCTCTACTTTGCACACAAATAACGCTATCGGCGCGGTCCCTCGTTTAGTTGATATGGGAGTTGATCCTTACCTCATAGCCCCGACTCTTATTTTGTCTGTTGCTCAACGCTTGGCCAGAATGACATATCCGGCTTCCAGGAAGCTTGTACCGATGGACCCAAGCATCAGATTGCAGATTCAAGACCAAACTAAAGATTTGCCGGAGAGGTTTAAGAAAGAGATTGAAATTAAAGATGAAATGTATGATACCGTTCCGTCTCCGGAGTGCCCCTCCGGCACTCGGGGTCGGATAGCTATTTTTGAAATGTTCAAAGTAGGCAAAGAAATGCAAAGCGTGATATTAAAAAACCCCGTTGATTCTGAAATATATAAAGTGGCCCGAAATGACGGAATGCTTATGATGAGGGAAGACGCTATGTTAAAAGCTTTGGACGGTATTATTCCTTATAAAGAAGTTTTCAATTTCGTGAATGAGAACGAATAAAATAAGTTGTCCACAGGCCGTTTAATTAGAGATTGTTTTGTAGTATAATTAACTGATATATGGAAGGAGAAAAGAGAAAAATTTTTATAGTGGATGATGATGCGTTTCTTTTGGATATGTACGCTTTTAAATTCAGCCAGCATAATTTTGAAGTGTACACCGCTACCGGGGGTGCTCAAGTGATAGAGAAGCTTAAAGGCGGGCTTAGCCCCGATATAATTTTAATGGATATAATTATGCCTGAAATGGACGGCTTTGAAATGCTGGAAAAAATAAACACTGAAAAGTTATCTCCGAGTTCCACCAAGATAATTTTATCAAACAAAAGCCAGCAATCGGATATTGATAAAGGCAATGATTTGGGGGCCTCGGGATATATAGTGAAAGCGAACTCTACTCCGGCGGAGGTAATTGATCAAGTATTAAAAATCTTAGAGAAGAAAAAAAGCGCTGTCAAGAAATAAAAAGTTATGGAATATAAAAAAGAGCTTGAAGAACTTATCTTGACCGTCATTCATGAAAATGGATCGGATTTGCATTTAAGCACCGGAAGGGTGCCGGCTATTCGCGTGTCAGGAGAACTTATATTTCTTTTGAAACACTCCATTTTTACTCAAGAAGATATCATCGGCATTTTGGGCGAGATATTAGACAAAGGAAGATTAAGCGGGTTTATGGATAGCCAAGAAGTGGATTTTTCCTATGATTTCCGGGGAGAGGCGCGTCTTCGAGGCAACGCTTTTTTCCAAAAAGGGGCAATCAGCGTCGCTTTTCGGCTAGTGCCTAAAATAAAATCTTTGAAAGAGTTGCATTTGCCTCCCATTATTGAAGAGCTGGCTCTTAAAAAGCAAGGATTTTTCCTAGTAGTCGGTCCTGTCGGGCAAGGCAAATCAACCACTTTATCCGCTATGGTGAATATA
>CAYZGS010000097.1:0-2754 GCA_964478145.1 uncultured Candidatus Saccharibacteria bacterium
TTCTGATTATAATGAGGATTGTCTATATGGATTTTATTTGACTCAAAATAAATCCTTGATTGATTGCAGTGTAACTCTTGAAAGTGAATTTTGTTATGATAATATTAATAGTTTTAAGAATTATCATGTTTTCGGAAGTTCAGGAAACGTTACTCAGTCTTTGGATTGTGCATTTTTAAGAGATTGTGATAATTGTCAGTATTGTTTTGGTTCAGCAAATCTCAAGAGCCAAAAATATGTTTTTTTTAATAAACAATATTCAAAAGAAGAATATTTAAAAAAAATTTCAGAAATTGATTTAGGTTCTTATAAAGAATATCAAGAAGTTAAGAATAAAACCTTAAATCATTTTAAAAAATATATACCTAGACCAATTTATGACGATTTTTCAGAAAATTGTACGGGAAGTTATATTTTTCAATCAAAAAATTGCAAAGAATGTTTTGATGTTGTTGGTTGCAAGGATTCAAAATATTTAATGATGATAAAATTAGTAAAAGTTTTAGATTCTTATGATTATACGGATTGGGGAGAGAATGCTGAACGAATATATGAATGTATGACTGTAGGAACTAATATTCAAAATATATATTTTTCTCATGAATGTGGTTATGGTCTTAATAATATTGAATATTCAAAAGTCTCAATAGGAGCTTCGAATCATTTTGGTTGTGTATCTATAAAAAACATGCATTATTGTATTTTGAATAAACAATATTCAAAAGAAGAATATGGAACACTAATTCCAAAGATAAAAAAACACATGAATGATATGCCTTATATTGATTCTCGGGGACTTATTTATAAATATGGCGAATTTTTTCCGATGGAATTTTCTCCACATGCTTATAATAATTCTTTTGCAAATTTATTTTTTCCAAAAACTAAAAAAGAAGTACAAAAAGATGGGTTAGTTTGGTATGAAGCAAATATTAAAGAATATCCGATTACCTTGCTTGCTTCTAAGTTGCCAGATAATATAAAAGATACACCAGATAAAATATTACAAGAAATAATAGGTTGTAGCACTTGTCCTAGGGGATATAAAATAATCAAACTGGAATTAGATTTATCTAAGAAATTAAATGTGCCACTCTCTAGGCAATGTCCATTTTGTAGAATAAGTGACAAGGTAAACATATGGTTTTCTCAAATGAAACAGGTTGATAGGATCTGTGATAAATGCGGAATAGATTTTAAGACACATTATACAGAAAAAGAAGCTCAAAAAGTATTATGCAAAAGTTGTTATAACCAAGAAGTGTATTAAAAACCTTCTACTTAATAAGGAGAGGGGTAGGGGTGAGGTAAAGTCTCCCTGACAAGGGGGATTAGGAGGTTGTATTTTAGATGGAATTTTAGCTAAAAAAGTGGTAAAATGCCATAATATGCCGAAGCCAAATAGAGTGCAAATAATCAAATATGGTCCGCCTCCGCCGGAACTGCCGGTGTTCGGAAAAGTGAACCCAGAAGAGGCTTCTTTTATCGGGCGGACTAATTATGTGGCTTCTCTGGAAGAAAAAAAATTCATTTTTGGTATTAAGCGCATAGATCGCAGGCGACACCTTTACATTGTCGGGAAATCCGGAGTCGGTAAGAGTAAATTACTAGAACTTCTGATGCGTCAAGATATAACATATGACCATGGTTTGTGTTTTATTGACCCGCACGGCGATGTGATAGAAGCCATGCTTGATTACATACCCAAGGAACGGGTGGAAGATATCTGTATGATAGACCCGGGAGATGTTGATTTTCCCGCGTCCTTCAATCCTTTAGCCAATGTTGACCCGATGTTCAAATTTCAATTGACTCAAGGGTTGATTGAAGTCCTGGAAAAGCAGTTCGGAGCCAACTGGACGCCTCGCCTGGAACACGTCTTTCGCTTTACCTGCCTAGCGCTTTTGGATTATCCGCACGCCACCATGCGCGGAATGATTTCAATGCTGACGGACAGAAATTATAGGCAGAAAGTGGTGGAATACATTACCGACGACATGGTTAAAAGATTCTTCGCTATAGAATTTGCCGATTGGTCAGAAAAATTTGATACGGATGCTATTATTCCGCTGGTAAATAAACTTGGGCAATTTCTGTCCGACCCTCTTCTACGAAACATATTCGGCCAAAAACAAAATAAAATAGATATAAGCGAACTGATGGATCAAGGCAAGATAGTCTTCATCAATCTTTCCAAGGGCCGTATTGGAGAGGAAAATTCCAGCTTTTTCGGTTCAATGTTCTTGACTAAAATAAAACAAGCAGGAATGGAACGAGCAAGTATTCCTGAAGAACAACGCAGGGATTTTTATTTGTATATAGACGAGTTTCATAACATTGTCACTCAGACATTTGAAAATATTTTGTCGGAGGCTAGAAAATATGCCCTGAATCTGACTATCGCCCATCAATATATTGGCCAGCTTATTCCTCAAGTTCAGCACGCAGTGCTGGGGAATACGGGAAGCCTGATTTGTTTTAGAGTCGGTGGGGAAGACGCAGTAAAATTAAAACCGGAATTTGAGCCTTTATTCGGCGTGAAAGATATGATTAATCTGGCGGTGGCGGAATTTTATATTAAAATGACCATAGATGGAGAATCCTATGATCCGTTTTCAGCTGAAACTCTCAGGGTCTTGCCTCCGACTCACCCTTCATATCGCAAAGAAATCATTGAGGCATCGCGCAGAAAATATTCAATATCTAGGGGTGATGCGCAAAAACTGATAGAAGAAGAAGAAGCGATGATTATCA
>CAYZGS010000098.1:0-2740 GCA_964478145.1 uncultured Candidatus Saccharibacteria bacterium
AAAATAAAATAAAAAAGTCAAAAAGAAAAGGCGAATTTGAGGTTGGCGTTATGACTAACAGCGAAATGGGCGTCAAAGAGCTCAAAAAATTCGCCGTCTTATCCGAAAAAGTAAAAGATATTCTAAATTCCGCCGCCGGCAAACTGGATTTATCCGCCCGCGCCTATCATCGCGTCATCAAGCTCTCCCGCACCATCGCCGACTTGGACGGCGCGGAAAACATAGAAGAAAATCACGTTTTAGAGGCGTTGCAATATCGGCCGAAATAAAATACCATTAACTTTAACTTTATGAAAAACAAAATAAAAATCAGGTGGAAAAGCGGTTTGATATTGTTAGCTGGTTTATATTTTTTATTTTATTATTTTCTTTTCAATTTTGACGATATATTCATTGAGTTTTTTAAATGCAATTTTAATATCGGGTATTCCGGTTTTAGTGTTTTTGAGTGCGCGGGCGAGAATATCACCCCATTTTTGTTTCTAGTACTTTTATCGGGGATTTTTGTTTTTTCTATTTACAAAACAGAGAAAGCAGAATTGGAGAATAAAAATAAATTAAACCGGGTGCTTAGATTCAATGGCGCAATAATGCTCGTTTTGTTTTTCTTGTTTCTTGGTTTTAACTTGATGGGTTATCAATTTTCAAACTTAATGGAAACCATACCACCCGACGATACAATGATTGGTCTACCTCCTAAAACGCACTTCTCTTTTTTTATTGATTCAGCCATGCGGTCATTAATTTTTTCTTTTTTCTCAACTTTATTTTTTTCTTATATACCTTCAAGAATAAAGATTAAGTTTTAGCAACAAAACCGACATCCGATGTCGGTTTTTAACAAATAAAAAAATGAAAAAACTGTTAAAAATTTTGGTAATAATATATGTTGTTTTTGGTTTTTACATAGTAGATGCCGGAAATTTCTATCAAATTTTTATTATTAAGTCCGGTCCCGGCTCGGGAATCGTAAAAGATGCAGGCCTTTCAGACTATACAAAAGCCTCTTTTTTTTCAAATGACATAAAATATGAGAATCATTTTGTTTATATTCAAGATGATCATCATATAAATTGCGGCGATATTTGCGACCAATCATACTCCCCGAATGAAACAGTCGTGTTGATAGCCGAACCGGATTCAAATTCCTTTTTTGTTGGATGGGAAGGCTGCGTAAAATCAATAGGGAGTGCATGTATAATAAGCGACTTAAAAAATAAAGTAACTGATGAAGAACTCTATAACGGGGAAAAAATCAAGGCGTTTTTTGATAAAAAATCCTCTACTGTGCCATTGAACGAAATTATGAAATATCCGGTTTCTGATTCTTCTTTGAACAATCTTGACCAAAAAATAGTTGGTAAAAGCAAGTGGCAATCCATCAAAGATGTTATTCGTAAAATAATCAGCCCAATATATAACATATACAACAATTTTGTTTTAGATAACAAAGAGCACTACCTTTCTTGCGAAGATTTGCCCCCGATAGACAAAGTAAAACAGGTTATAAATGAACATCAAGAAACCCTACAGGAAATTGAACAAGTAAATCCCGGGTTTGTTTTTGTGACTACGGGAAATTACGAAGATTGCGTTGATAAATCGGATATCGTCATATCTTACGCCTCGCATCAAGACAAGTTAAAAATAAAAGAAATTATCAACGATAAAACATTCTTTGGAATCCCATATAGATTGCAAAACCAATAGAAATTCGGTTGAAACTAGCATGTTTTATATTTTTTTCTTACTTACCCAAAGAACAATGATTAAGTTTTTAAAAAAATCCAAAACATAGAGCCAGTAAAATAAAGTTATCACTTCTAACGCTACCGCCTATAAGTTGGTAACTTTTTATTGAGATTGACTTTTTGTAATACAAAATGTTACAATTAAAAATATGAGAAGCGTAATAAACATTTCATTGCCAAAAAGTATGGCGGATTTGGTGGAAAAAGAAGTGAAAAAAGGAAAATTCGCAACCAAAAGCGAGTTTGTCAGACATATGATACGATTATGGAATACCCACAAATTAGCCGAGGAATTAAAAAGTCGCCAAAAAGATTTTAATGAGGGTAAGGGGAAAATTCTTAAATCACTAAAAGATCTGATGTAAGGTAAAAACAGAATGAAGATTCTTTACCATCCAAAGTTTAAAAAAGAATATAAAAAGTTGCCGGACAATATAAAGAATCTAGCTTATAAAAAAGAAGAAATTTTTAGGGCGAATCAATTTGATCCTCGCCTTAATACTCATAAGTTGCACGGAGCGTTATTTGAATTCTGGTCTTTTTCTGTAAACTACAAATACAGAATTATTTTTGAATTTATTGATAATGAAACCATTAGATTTTATTCAATCGGCAACCACGATATTTACGAATAAAAAAAACCATAGAAGCCAATCATATCTTGGAGGCGTTGCAATACCGGCCGAAACAAAAATATCAAGGTTGAACCTTGATATTGCAAATACACAGCTTTTTGTTTTTAAGTCTTACACGGCGATGATTATTTTGATTAATTCTATAAAGATATTTAACATAAATTTGAAAAATTTGTTTAAGTTTTAATACGGATTCTTGGCGCCTCGGACTTCAAAGTGAAGATGGCAACCGGTGGACTTGCCGGTGGAGCCGATGTAGCCGATGACTTGGCCTTTCACCACATGCCAACCGGCGGAAACAATGCTGGATAACAAGTGGGAATAAAGAGTTTGCGTTCCGTTGGAGTGAGAGAT
>CAYZGS010000099.1:0-2738 GCA_964478145.1 uncultured Candidatus Saccharibacteria bacterium
GTTGGGGAAACTGGTTAGATTCCAGTACAGTACCGCTACGGTAAGTCCCAAACATCAACAGGTGTTGGGAACAAGTCCGATTATCAATCATTTTAATTTTCCCGAGCAGGATATCCCTTCTTATTTTTTGAAGGTCCCAAAATTCTGCACGGCAGGATTTTTTTCGTTTTACCTGTCCCGTACTAAATTTTTGATTACGGGATATAAAGATAAAGATTATTATTTAAAATTTTAGTACTGGGATGGAAAATAATAATAAAAAAATAATATGGCTAGGTCTTATTGTATCGCTTTTTTTCTTTTCTATTTTTATTTTTACTAAAGATATGGGTCAAGAAACAAGTCCTGTTTCTCCCCCATTAATTATCCAAATCAAAACCGAAAAAATAACCCAAAAAACAACTCAGGCATTCCTGGAAATTGACGGGGAAAAGATAAAAACAACAATAACAGAAAAAGAAAGTATCTATAATTTTATGGTCAAACTGCAGAATGAAAATAAAATAAACTTTAAAGACAAAACTTATACAGGGATGGGAAAGTTAATTGAAGAGATAAACGGAGTAAAAAATAGCGGAGATAAAAATTGGATTTATTACGTTAACAACCAAAAAGCACAAATCGGGGTATCCAATTATAAGATAAAACCGGGAGACGTCGTATCCTGGAAATATGAAAAGAATTATTAGTAAAAAAAATACTTGTCCCGTTAGAAATTCACCAATAGGAGACAAGAAGAAAAAAAATGAATTTTAAAATTTATAATGAGCTGAAACTAAAAAAAACCTTATTGGCAGCGATAATTTTATCAACCCTGGTGGCAAGAGCAGTTTATGCGGAAGAAATTCCTCCTGTGGGGGAAGCAACTAATGGGACAGTCAGCATTCACTTGACTATCAACACTAGTACGCAAACCATATATGACACAGATATGGATGTAGAGGCATGCAACAGCGACAATTCCAGCACGGAAGATTTAAAAGTGACGCCCTACTGCGCGATCTTGCAATCGGGAGTGGAAAGCGTATGGGACTGGAGCTGGGCTCCGGGAGCGTTTATCACTTCCATCAATGACATTTCCGGCTACACAAGCCAAGATGAAAACGGAAACGATGTTTATCATTATTGGAGCTGGTCTTTGAACTCAAGTTACGCGGAAACCAGCTTAAACGAGTATGAACTGGGAGCCGGTGATTTGATATCACTCGATTTCGTAGATCCCGTAGGTGAAACACCACCTGAAGATATTCCGCCAGCAGAAAATCCTTCTTCGGGTGGAGGAGGATCCGGCTCAAGCAGAAAAAAAATTACTTTTGATACCGATGAAGCTGTTTCATTTTTATATTCAAGACAAAAAGAGAACGGCTCCTGGGACGAAGATATCTATACTGATTGGACCGCTGTTTCTCTAGCTTCCCTGAAAAACCAGAAAACGGAATCAATTATAAAACTTACAAAATATTTGTCGGAAAACGAAGTTTCGGGCGGGTTTTTAACCGATTACGAAAGAAGGGCTATGGCATTAATGGCTATGGGACTTAATCCATATAACACAAACTATGAAAATTATATCAAAAAAATAACGGATAGCTTCGACGGAAAGCAATTCGGCAATGTGCAAGAAGATAATGATGATATTTTTGCTTTGATTGTTTTGCAAAATGCCGGATTTACACAAACCGACAAGATGATAATAGACGATATAGCCTTCATCTTGAGCAAACAAAAAGAGAACGGCTCCTGGGACGAAAGCGTAGATATGACGAGCGCCGCGATACAAGCTATCATCGCCACCGCCGGGGAGAATATAGAAAATGAGCTAGCAAAAGCAAAAGAATTTTTGAAAGATAATCAAGAAGATAACGGCGGTTGGGGTAATGTGTCTTCTACTGCCTGGGTCATAGGAGGCATCCTTGCCTTATCCGAAAAACCGGAAGATTGGGAGAAAGATGACAACACTCCCTTGGACTACTTTGCGAAAAATCAGGGTAGTGACGGAGGGATAAAAAACGATAATGCGCAAAACAAAATTTGGGAGACAGCTTATGCCTTAACTGCCTTTTCTGGCAAAACATGGAATCAAATAATGCAAAAATTTGAAAAGCCTAAAGAAGAAATAACTTTAGAAAAAAGAGAGCAATTGGAAGAAAAGTTGGAAAAGATTTTAGCTCTCTTGGAAGAGAAAAAGACAACAGAAAATAAAACGCTAAAACTTGCTGCGGCAAAAAATATCGCATCAAATACAGAAACAACAAGAACTTTAGAGGGAAAAAATGAAACAGAAAAAATGAAAAACTCGGCAAAACAGAACACAGCAACAATAATCAATTCTCTGGGTGAAAGCGACGCGGTAACGAAGAAAATAGGGTGGTTCAGAAAATTATTAAATGAAATTTTTGGAAACTTTTAAAATCACTTAATATATTCCACGATTTTTCCTGCTTCTATTTCTATTTTCTCCGCTTTCCTAAGATTCTGGGAAATAACCTTAGGCATAATATCGTAATGTTTTATCTTATCCAATTTATTGTCTATGTACCAGGGATCATTCTCCGCCACTGCCCAGTTTTTGCCAAAGATACTTAAATCAAGCGGCCTGGAATATCTGCGTAAAGTTTTTTTGCCATTTTTATTCAAAAAATATTCGTGAAAGTAAGACATCACCAACTCGCGGATATTTTTATAAACTGGTTCGCGGTATCTCAAAACCGCGTGATTAGTTTTAGATAAAGCCCCCC
>CAYZGS010000100.1:0-2712 GCA_964478145.1 uncultured Candidatus Saccharibacteria bacterium
CTTTCCTACACGGTACTCGCGGCAAGCCGCGAGGAAATACCTGACGGTATTATATTAAAAGCATAAAAATAGAAAATGGTGTTAAAACTTTTAAATTGGCGAGGGGATACAACTTCAAAAAATAAAAGTTCCTAGATTTTATGCTATCGCAGAAAATCTAGCAATTATTCTAATATTTATCTATTTATCAAAAGATTATACAGCGAATTTTTCTAACAGTTTAAGTTCTTCTTTGGAGTTGGGCTGGAGACCTTCTAGAATATTCGCCACTTTCACTGCTTCTATTTTTTTATTCTGCTCGTGAGCTATTTTAATGAGGTCAGTCAAATAGTATTCTCTTTTAACATTTTCATTTTTTATCAAACCTATATTTTCCCAAAGCCAGTCCGCATCAAAAGCGTATACCGCCGAATTCACCTCTTTTATCATTTTTTCTTTTTCCGTCGCGTCTTTGAATTCCACTATGCCTTCCACTACCCCGTCTTCTCCGCGCACGATTCTTCCGAAATGCCGAAGGGAGGACCTCCATTCCTCAAAATCCGGCAGGAGCGCCGTGGCTATGGTAATGGTCGGCTTTTTCTCGTGGTGCTTTTCCAGGAGCCGTTCTATGGTTTCTTTGGAAATGAGCGGTTGGTCCGCGGAGAGCACCAGCACTGTCCGGTGAGCGGGGTGGACGCTTTCTTTAGCCGAAGCGACCGCGTGCCCGGTGCCGAGCAATTCTTTTTGTTCCGCATACAGGTAGTTATTTCCCAATACTTCTTTGACCCGCTCTTTCTTGTGGCCCACTACGATGACGGGCGGGATTTCCAAGGGCAAAGTGGAAACAGTATCCAGAATATGCCGGATGAAAGGCTTGTTTCTTAACATGACAAGCGCTTTCGGCTCGTCTGATTTCATGCGCACTCCTTTCCCTGCCGCTAAGATTATTATTTGAGTGTTTTTCATAAAAATAAAGCCCCGAGGGCTTGTATGCATATATTAGCACTTTATATAAGTTTTGCCAAAAGGGATTATGGGTCAAGGACTTTCCTTGACCGGTTTGCCTCGCACCAAGCTTTGCTTTGGTTTGGGGTTGTCCACATACAAAAAAACAACCCTTTACAGAGTTGTCTTTTTGATTTTTTTTATTGAGCAGGAGTCGGTGGAGTCGGTGGAGTCGGGGTACAAGTGCATGGATTGTTACCACACACAGGACATTTGGTTGTATCGTCCATATTATTTAAATTAATTGACAAAAAAGCACCAATAGCTAGGCGACTAAACTTGCCATTACTACTACTTAAACAGTATATACTAAATAAATAAAAAAATCTAGTTTTGTGACCCCTAATTATACAAGTTTGGAACCTTGTTTTCAATAATATAAGGGCTTTTTCTATTTTAGAACTAAATTAAATAAATAACCAGTAAGTATAATTCCAATAGCTACAATTCCAGCAAAGATAAATATAAGTTTAATTTTCATTACTTTCTTTAAAATCATGAACTCTGGTAAAGACAAAGCAGTTACTGACATCATAAATGCCAGTGTAGTGCCCATAGACACCCCTTTCTCAGTTAAAGCAGATACAAGTGGTATCACTCCAGCCGCGTTTGAATATAGGGGGATACCAATGAGGACAGCCAGTGGCACAGCATACCATTTATCACTTCCCGCATACTGTGCTAGAAAGTCAGCAGGAACATAACCATGTATCCAAGCTCCAATTCCAATACCGACAATAATATAAATCCAAACTTTTTTTAATATGTCCAAAGTGTAATCTTTTGCATAAATAATTCTTTCTTTTCTGGTCATTGAGGGGAAATTTACATTTCCATTTATTGTATTTTGATAAACGAACGGCTCAACCAAACTCCCCACCTTCATTTTACCGATAACTATTCCTGAAAGAATAGAAATGATAAGTCCGCTTATGATATACATAAGAGCAATTTTCCAGCCAAACATTCCTAGAAGTAAAACTAAAGCCACTTCGTTTATCATTGGTGAAGCCACTAGAAAAGAAAAAGTGGTTCCCAGTGGAACGCCTGCTTGAATAAAACCCAAAAACAATGGAATAGCGGAACAAGAACAAAACGGGGTGATAATTCCTAGAAGTGAAGCAATGACATTACCCGTATACTTACTTTTATGAGAAAGAATAGCTCTTATTTTTTCCGGCGGTAAATATGAACGGACAATTGAAACACAAAAGATAATAACAGCTAGAAGAATAAAAATTTTTATAGTGTCGTATATAAAAAAATTAACTGCATCGGCTAAAAGAGTTTGGGGTGCAATATTAAAAACATTATAAGTGAGCCAATCAGCCAATAATTTTACTGGATAGAAAATACTCATAATTATATATTCTCTTGAATTATCTTTTTAACTTTTTCTATATCTGAAGTAAAACCGACTAAAGCTGGTTTATCGTTTATCGCTAAAATAGGACTTTGCATTAGGCCCATTGCTACTATTTTTTGAACATCAGTGATGTATTCAACATTCTCGTTTAAACCTAGTTCAGCAACTGCTTTTTGAGTTATTTCATATAATTTTTTACAGGTTGCGCACCCCGAACCTAATACTTGAATTTTCATTTCTTAAGTATAACACTTTTATATATATTTTTTGAATCTGTGAAGCTAAATTATACGAGATTGGAACCTTGTTTTAAATCAGGTAAAGGGGGTTTACTCTTTTGTGAACAAAATTTGATATAATAC
>CAYZGS010000101.1:0-2691 GCA_964478145.1 uncultured Candidatus Saccharibacteria bacterium
GCGGTGCCTTTTGGACGAAATTAGAACTTTTTTTGCAGAAAATACCGATTCTGACTTTTAGCGCCCCGCCCGCTTTCGCCCGCAAACTTTGAAGAAGTTTGCGTCCAAAAACAGAAAAATTTTCTCTACATTTTTTTTAAATTTTGCGTGCCCCCGATCTTTTTCAAAAAGGAAAAGAAAATTTTCTGTTTTGGAGTTCCGAGAATTCGGAACGGCGGAAAGCGGGCTTTTCGGTTTGGACTTTGCTTTGAAATTTTTGAGCGAGCGGACGGCGGGACAGCGGAAATTTTTATCTCGGTTTTAAAAATTCCGTTCTATCAAATTTATCCTTCTCGTCGTAAATCTCGCTTTTCATTTCTTTTGCAACCTCTTTTAAAAATTCTTGCATCCTTATAAATTTTTCAAGTTCACTCAAGTGAGTTTCGGGATCAATCTCTTTCGACAGTATGCTCTCATCTATAACTTGTCCTGCAACTCTAGCCAGCTCATGCATTTCTTGTGATGATTCTGATTTCTCTTTTTCTTTGCTGAAAAGTTCTGAAAATGCTTTTGTCGGCATATCTAATCTTGTCCCCAATTTACCGAATTGATATTTGGAAAAAACAGACTCTTGATTTTCGTATATGTGTGGAGCGTAGGCGTCTAAATCAAGTTTTTTTGCAAAAGCAATTGTTTCTTTTAATGTTTCCCAACTTTCTCCTGGATAGCCTAGAATCCAACTTCCTCTGATTTTTATTCCATTCTCTTTAAGCAGTCTGACAATTAACTCTGCCTCCGTCAAATCAAATCCTTTCCCCATTTTATTTAATATTTTTTACTCTCCACTTTCAAAGCCAACCAGCAAGGTTTCGCAACCAGAAGATTTCATTTCTTTAACCAATTCTTGATTTTTGATAATTTCTGAAATACGAGCAAAACCGGACAATGTTATGTCTAACTTCCGAGAAGTTATTTCGGTGAATAGCTCTCTTAACTGTGGATAAGAAGTTAATGAAGAATCTGTAAAGCGAAAGTGGTCAATTCCTTTTTTTTGCCAATATTCTATTTCCTGAATAACCCGAGATGGTGATTTTGCTCTATAATCATAGCCCCATTTTTGGGGCTCTATGCAAAATTTACATCTGTATTTACAACCTCGCGATGCTTCAATATAAGCCCATTTAACATTTTTATTTATTTCATTCTCTTTAATATCTGGAAAGGGTAGACTATTTAAATCTTTTTCCAATTCTCTCTCTGGATTATGTTGTATTCCTGCTTTATCCCTATAGGCAAGACCTCTTATTTCTTTATTTGGTAATTCACTAAGTAATTCCAAGAGTGTTTTTTCCCTTCTCCAAAAACACAAAAATCAACTTCGGGACATTCTTTAAAAATAACATCTAGCGGGCGATCTGTGGTTTGTTTTCTTAATAAATATGACAAATCTATATGCGGACCACCAAAAATAATTTTTGCCTCCGGGTTAGTTTCTTTTATAACCCTAGCTATCTTCTTCATTCTATCCCATGAACCAGTCCACCCACTTAAACACGCAGTATTAAAATTTTTTGCTTCTCTTGCTACATTTTCAATAAAATTATTTTCTTTTTCCTGAAACTCACTGAAAGATAAATTTTGATTTTCTAGTCTAAAAACATTTGCTTCCACCTCAATACCATTTTTTCTCAAATTACTTATCAGACTTACAATCGCCGCCATTAATCCCTCCTCTTTGCTATGCATTACGCTATCTAAAAATAAAACTTTTTTCATAAAATTAACGGTTATTTTTTAAGAATATATTGCCAATATTTTACTGATTTTTCAGAAGTAGTTCCTTGATCCCTTTGTAGTTTTTTGTAAACAATTTCAAAATCATTAAATAGATCTTTTTCTATTTCAGCGCTAGTAAAGAAATGGTGAGGGATATTACCATCTGCCTGTGTAATGTTTATTTTAGTATTAGGTTCAATTTTTCTCCCAGTATTAAAAAGGGAGTCGGAAGTAGACGGGACTACTAATGTTAACAAACCGCCCTTTTTTAAAATTCTTTTTAGTTCATCACACCATTTATAAATTTGCTTAATTTTCCCGTGTTCAATGACCAAAATCGACAAAATACCGTTAAAATAATAATCTCTGTAAGGCAATTTTTTGTCTAAGTTATAAACAAAACAGTTCACAGAGAGAGTGTCATTTGGAATTTTCTTTTCAGATAAAATTTTCTTTAAAATTGAAATTGCTTTTTTTGAATTATCAAAAGCATCAATACGCGCTTTAATTTTATTTTTTATGAAATAATCTATCAAAAACAGGGTATGGCGACCAGTGCCACAGCCCTGATCTAGTATTATAAATTTTGACTTTTTATTTTTCAATAAAAATTCTACAAATTTTTTAACTACTATGACAGGTTTTTTCTGAACGATTTCCAATTTTTTATAAATTGTATCCCAATTTTTAAATTTTCTGTCTGTCATAGCCATAGTCTATTTAATTAAATCCTCAACTGGCGTGCTCAATGCTTTGGCAATCTTTTTTAAAGTTTCAATAGTTGGATTATCTTGCTTTCCTGCCTCAATGTTGATAATCGTGTTGTTGGAAACATCTGCAAGACGGGCTAATTTTTCTTGTGATAAGCCCATTTTTTCTCGTAATCGCTTTACGACCTTCGATATGTTGTTTTTACTTGACTCTGCCATAATTTAT
>CAYZGS010000102.1:0-2671 GCA_964478145.1 uncultured Candidatus Saccharibacteria bacterium
TAGCGACATTTTTGAAAACCCCAAGGAGAACGAGGACTTTTGTTTCTTTCCATTAAACGCAGAACCGGAAATAACCCTTTATCTTTACGCTCCATTCAACCTAAATCAAATAGAAACAGCCCGCCAAATTGCAAGATCATTGCCTGTTGGTTTTAAACTGTATGTAAAGGATCATCCTATTATGTATGGCTACAGAACCAGGCGATTTTACAAAGAACTTAAAAAAATACCTAATGTAAGAGTAATAAATTCTCAAATAAACGGATATGATCTGATTCAGAAAGCTAAATTAGTTACAACAATTTCTGGAACGGCCGGTTGGGAAGCAACCGTTTTAAAAAAGCCGGTAATAACTTTCGGCGATGTTTTTTATAATAAACTATCCATAATCAAAAACTGCAAAACGCCGGAAAGGTTACCATATCTGATAAAAGAACAACTGGAAACTTTCAAACACAACGAAGAAGAACTGGTCAACTTTCTTTCTGCCATTCTTGAAGAGTCTGTTAATGTTGATTTTCTGGATCTGTGGCTTACGGAAAGAAACTTTGAGAAAATAAAAAATGACACCGGAACAAAAAAATTAGCCTCTCTCATTGCAAACAAAATAGGTTTGAACAAACAGACGCTTTAAAAAGAATAAATTAAAAAAATTTCCGAAGAATAAGTTTTGGGCAATTGAGAAAAATTGCCATTTTTGCTTCTTGATTCAATTATAAAATAATCAGCTTTGTATTTTTTTATTTTATCTATAAAATCCTCGGACAAAAATTTCTTATAGTCATTTATAAATTTATCTTTTGACGCCAAAAACGAAGGGGATGCTGAACCATAAACTAGCCCTTCCGCTCCGTAAAAATGCACGGCTATATCCTGAGCGTTTTCTTCGGCATATTCCGTTATCCGTCTTTCATCAATGCCTTGAATTTTTAAAAAAGTCATGTAGTTATGATAGAGTCTTTCGTTCGGCAACATAAAAGAATTAAAATCGGAGAAATAAACGTTACAATTAGTGTAAATAAGTATGGCCTTGTTGAAGAAAACTTTATCTTCGGTTAGAATCACACAATCTTTTTTGGCATTTTCGTTCAGCCATTCAAAAACTTCGGCGTATTTTTGTTTTTCCTTATAATTTGCAAAATTATTTTTATATGCAATTGATTGAGTATATACCCCAAAAGATAAGGAAGACGCAATAGAGATAAAAACTATCGTTACCCAAACCCTTCTGAAACCATAACTGAAAAAAGAAAAATTATACAGAGTGATAAAAAGGGCTGTTGCGCTTAATGGTATAGTGTATTGCACGAAATGATACGGCCAAACAGTTTGCCCCGTTATTAGCTGTTGATTAAAAGCGATAAAACCGCAAACTATCATCGCCAAACAAACAAACCACCATTTTTCTCCCCAAAAATTGAAACTTTCTTTCTTTTTATTTTTTATAAAGACAACAAGAGAAATGGAAGCGAATATAAACAGCGCTAAAATCAAAAATTTATTCAACATCAATTCTCTGCCGTAAAAAATTCCCGTCCTTACGGCTGATTCTTTATAAATTGGATTTTTGGTAGCTAAGTATATGTTATACAAATAAGGCGTTGAAAATAAAATACCTAAAAAAGCGATTGAACAGATTCTTCTTAATAAAAGCCAATTTTTAGACAGTAAAGAAACTGCGCCAAAAACAACAAGAAAAGACAAAATTATCCCCCAGCTGAAAAAATAACTCGTTATGGCCAAAAAGAACAAAAAACCGGCCGAAAAAATAAGATATTTTGATTTTCTGCCATCTGTATCATTTTTATACAATTTCCAAAAAGCTAAAAGAAACCCGAAAATCAACATTCCGCCCAAAATAGGATTTATGGGGCGAGTCCAAAGTAAAAAGTCGCTGGGAGAATTCACGCCTTTTATATAAGAAATAAGGCTACCGTAATCAACGAGGTCGTATCCCAAAACAACTAAAAGGCCGCCTCCGACAGCGTTAATTTTATTGCTTAAAAAATCCTTGTTTTTCGTTAATTGTCTGATTAAAAAATAAATCAAAAGAAAAAACAAAGCTGGCAGGAAAAACTTGCTGATTATCACCAAATTTGAAATAGAAATGCCAGTGGTAAAATTAGCGCCTGCGTATAAAAAGTCCAACACATTGGGAGGCATCAACGGCGGATTATTTTTATATTCGTAAAAAGGAACTGCTCCCAGCTTCCAATGGCCTTCGGTTACTTCCTTTATTCTCGCCAAATATTCAGTCTCGTTGGCCGTTTGCATCATATAAACTCCTTTATATTCTTTTCCAAGCTGCAGAGGGAAAATAATATGCGGCGCCAAAGCAATAATGCCCACAATAAAAGATGCGACTAAAGCTAACTTATGCCGTTTAAAAAAATTATTTCTTTGCGCCAATGTAATAGAATCCATAAGCTATACTATTCGCCGATTTAAATTTGCCGAATATATAATCCAAATAATTTAAAGGAGAAAAGAGAAACATAAAAGCCAAAGATAAAATTTGATAAATTTTTTGAGAATTGAAAGAAAAAATTATGGCAAGCCATTCCCTAAGGATGGAAGTAAAAGCGTAAGTCGGACCCCAGCCGACACCTAATTCCTTTTTTTCAAAATCTTTCATCAACTCTTTAACTCCCGCTTCAGTCCACCTGAAATA
>CAYZGS010000103.1:0-2604 GCA_964478145.1 uncultured Candidatus Saccharibacteria bacterium
TAATGCCAAAATTGCATTATTTAAAATATATTCCATTCTAGCACTCCATGCATTTGCCCAAATCTTAGTAAAGATACTCATAAGCCCTGAAGCTACCAAGTGCTTGTATTTAGGGTCTATGAGCTCCAGTACGTTAAAACCAATATGATAATCTGTATCAGCTGGATTGAAATAAATCACATCTTTCATTCTATGTGACGGTATGGCAGATAGTACAGCTTCCACGTTTTCTCCATGCGGGTCTACCATACAAACACCGTCTCCATTTTCAATATTCTGTATAATCATATTAAACATCAGGGCCGATTTACCGGTACCTGACTTTCCGAGAATATAAACATGCTGACGCCTGTCTTTGCGTTTTATACCGAAAAGATTATTTTTATCCCGATAAGTGGTATAGCCGATATATGTAATTTCTTTGTTTTTAGGTAGTTCGTGCAGTTCCATCCGGTTAGTGAGAAATGGCATTATTTGTTAGCCATTTCAATTTTAATTAAATAATAATTTCTTTATCAATATATATAACTAATGCTTATTTCACCGCGCAAATTATGGCAATGCCATTTTCTACTACCGGATCCATATAAGTAAATTATACAATAAAATTAAATGTTTTTCTAATATATTTCAGCTTGATAGCATTTTTCACAGTACACAATTTCTGGTCTGTCCGGCGCATAAGAAGTTTCAAATTCATTATTACAACCTTCTTTCATGCAAGTCCGGTGCCAAAGTTTAAATGGATTCTTGTTTTTGATTCTGTTCGCATGCCGACAATAGAAACACCTCCTTGGAATTGGGACTTTCATCTTTCGGTAAAAGTTAAGCTCATTTTGGACAATTTTGAAATTTCTCTGATAACAAAATTTGATCCAAGATAGAATCGTCCACATCATAGATACTCTCCGGAATTTCTTCAGGCCTTAGAGTCTCCTTTCCGGTTGTGCGTTGAGTATTATCTTGCCAATTATATCCATTTTCCAATGTTTCTTCCTTAGTAAGCGAAAATTGTTCCATTGCACAGGACTCGTTGTATCCAAAATAAGAAAGCTCAATCGGGTAAAATTCCCCATATTTATACTCAATTCCCCTTTTATCTTTATATGGCATATTATTCATCTGAAGAATTATCTTTGCAACCAATTTGTTATACTCCTCTTTTGTGTATTGTTTATTGAAAATACAGTAATTTGCGTTACGCATACCTACGCAACCAAAACAATGTTTGCAGTTGTGGCAATGCTGGCAATAACGAATATCCTGGCTTTTAACAGAAAAAATAGCGAAGAAGTTTAGCTGCGAATGATCGCTGGTTACACATTCATAATTTTCTGATGATCCGCCAGTCATAGTTAGATCGAAAGAATCTTTAATCGGGTCGCCAGGGCTTCCAGAATAATCGCTGTATCTAACATTCTCAGCATTTTTAACTACGAAACAATTTTTAGAATTTTTGGAAAAAGTAGTCAATTCACCAGTAGTGTTCACACTTTTAAAGTTTATCGAGCAGCGCCTAGGATATTTTACAAGTAATTTCTCGAATTCTTTTTTTGCTTTCTCAACTCCGGAATAGGTGTCAAGCCTATAGTTTTCTAAGATTTTTTCGTATTCTTCTTTCGTATATTGTTCATTTTTAAAGCAATATTTTTTTCCTCGCAAACCCGTACACATAAAACAATTTTGACAATTGCGCATATCGTAACAAAAAGAAAGATTCATGGAGTCAAAACAGAAATAACAATATTTACTGTCAAAAAGCCGGTCCGACTCAAAACATTCATAACATCTTTCAGAATTTTTTAAGAAAAAACTATCCATTGTGTCTCTGTCGTAGCAAGTGTAATATGAGTACATTATATTGTCGCAATACCATCCAGCAGCCGTCAGATAACAGTTTTTACTAAAAGCGAAATCAGCAGCATATTCCGAATTGACACTGGCGATACCGTCGTCATTTTGCATACCCAACATGGGCACTTTATTGAGCAATTCTTTAAATTGTGGAAAAAACGGTCTCGAAAAGTCAAAATCCTGACCGTATTTATACGGGTCCCACTTATCGCTCCACCAACATTTTTGACAATAGACCGGAAAGGGCTGGTCTTTATCGTAAGTGGAAATTATGTTTTTCTGGCATAAATCGCAAGTCCTTTTGTAAAAAGTTCTTTCATTCCGCCACATAAATCGTCTCTGAAGCCTGCACTCCGGACAAAAAGTCGGAGGAGGAACTTTGATTTTCTCATAAAATCCAAAGTCATCGGGCTCTATTATGAAATCTTTCCTACAATTTTGACAGTTTCTAGTTCCTTGATTCATAATTAATTATTCACTTTTTTTCTTGACTTTTGTCTAATACCGTAATACACTTTACTTGTAAATGCTTTCCTTGTCGAAAGCTCCGAGAAACCCCCGCAAGGTGGTTTCGTCTTTATACAATCTTCCCTATTTTTGCTTTTATCTCTTTTAATTCTTTATTTTCTACTTTACCCATAAGTCTTAACAACCTTTTTGCATCAAAAAGTCTGACTTGCGATAAAATCACAATTGACTCTGAAAAAGAAACCAATTTATGATAATACTTTCCTTCTTTGTTTTTATTAG
>CAYZGS010000104.1:0-2582 GCA_964478145.1 uncultured Candidatus Saccharibacteria bacterium
CAACCGACACAAAAAGATGTTCCGCTTTATGCGATAGAGGAAACGAAAACCGATGATAAAGAAAGTCGGAATACTGGCGTATATCAACGAGCATCAAAATTTGTTTTTCTTGAACATTATTATCCTGAAACCAAAAAGGTAATGCTCTATAACTTGAAAATAGAGCAAAAGGAAACACCAACAGCCACTTACATTTTTGGCACAAAATTATTACTTACGCTCGGCGTAGAAATACAAGGTAAAAAATTAGACGAAAAGATTTTTAAGCCGTTTAATTCCTTTGATGAAATTATTGCTTTCAAAAAGAAAATGCGTCGCGCGCCAAAAGGCAATATCCCTATTTTGATTAAGAAAAACGACGATAAAATTACAATTTCTGGCAGATTATTCAAATCCAGTGGACTTGCTCACGATCCGAATATCGGAGCGTTGAGTTTAATTAGCGCGGCAATCCGAAAACTTGGCTGGACAGGCGAAATTATTATCACAAAACACGGCTTAAAACAAAAACATTTACAAGCGGACAATAAATTTATAAAAATTGCTAATCATCTAAAATTACAAATTCAGAAGTTAGTTTTACCCGCAAGCAAAGAGCAAGATATTTATTGGAAATACGAAACAGAAGGTGAAAAACTTGGCACAATTTTTATTCATTTGGTCGTTGAAAATTTTACAAAAGGATTTTCTATTTTTGAAAATCATGCCGGTTGCGAAAAAGGTTATTTTATAACGAGCGAGGGTAAACATATTCCGCTTGAAAAATACTCGGACAGAAAAGCGTATAAAGCCGGCAACAAAAATAAAATTATCAGCATTCCCGATTTAATTTTGATTGATTTCGGCAGAAGTGAAGTTATTAATATTGAGGGTAAAAAATATCAATTTCGCCAAAACGGAATCAACGAATTAAAAAGTTTTGGTGATATAGAAAAAACTTACATCAAGAAATATTATCCAAAATACAAAATTATTCGCACGGTTGTTTTATATGGCGGAACAGAAAAGAAAGTCGTTGAAATTGAAGTCGGATTTTTGCTCAACGAAAACGGCGATCTTGTTTTAGGTATAAAAGCCCCTGTTTTATTCAGAGAAGCCATCAAAAATCTTTTGGATTTTTGGAATTGATTGCACTATTTATGCACAGAGATAAACCAAATTACAGAATTTATGCTTTAATTATCGGCGAGATAATTCCGGAAGGAAATTTTTTGGGTTGCGAAATTAGAAAAATGACTTTTGCGGAGCAAAAGAAAAGAAAATTTTCTCCAATTCAAAGCATTTTTTCAGAAATTCGCGACCCCGAATATTACAAAACTTATGCCACTTCCTTGCCCTACATTGACCCCATCAGAATTAAAACAAAATATGTAGTCATCTGTGATATCAACGAACACGAACCAAGGGCCGCACTAGGCGGCGCAATTAGAATAATTGATAGGTTATGTAGGTTTCTTTCAATAGTTTATGTAGAAGACGCAAAGAGAAAATTTAATAGGGAACGTTTTGGCTTATTGCCTTATCTCTATCAGGTAAATAAGATTTATTCTCTCAATGCAAATAGCGATGAAATAAACACCGACTTAAAATTAGAAAGTGGACATATTTATTTACCCAACAGACCGGAGTTAAAAAAATGGCGAGATAAAGCCACACCAAAATTTCTAGAAGATATTTTCAATTTTCACGATGATGTATTAGAACGCGCCATTAAATATTTATATCGTTCATCAATCGGGCACTTTATTTTAGATAGCCCAGAAAAAATTGCGCTTGATCATTTTAAGTCCATTGAAATTATTGTAAATTCTTTATCAAAGAAAAAAGAATTTAAGCAAAGATTAGAGGAAGCGGCTAACAAAATTAATCTTACGGGCGAAGAGAAAAAGGAAATTTTGAAAATGTGGGACGATAGATCTTCTTATGGCGATGTGGCGCATCCCTCGCCCTACGACCAAGCTGAAAGGTATCCTAATCAGTTTCCTATACCAAGCAATGTTCAATATCCAAGAGGCGGTTTTGATTCAATCGCCGCAAATGTTTGCCTCAAATATTTTACTTACACAAAAAGCTTATTTTCTATAGAAATAGACGAACCATTTACTTACACAGACAATTCGGGAAATAAAAAAAACACAGAGAATACTTTGAGTGAAGTTAATGTGCAGTGGGAAAGTAATCGTCTTTGCTTTTCTACTTCTGAACGGAGTAAAACATCTTTAAAACAAAAAATAAAAAAGTCATTTGCCGAAGAGTATAAAATCGCTGAAGCTGATATTTTAGAAGTCAAAATCGAACCGGGTAGAAAAAAAGTTGTTTTAAGAATAAAAATAGGTTAATTTGTATATAGGTCAAAATTACTAATCCTGCCCGTTGCCCTTTTTAATAATAGCCCGTCCGCAAAAAAATCGGGCGAAGCCCGAAAGCAAGCGGGCAAAAAGGAAGGAGATCCGCTATGAGAGAAAGTCAATCATTTTTCTGTGGATAACCTGCCTTGCCGACAGGCAGGCGATACTCGGTTCTGTGCTTCATCATCATCCAGACAACATTGACCAACTGACGGCGCAGGCAGACCAAGGCCT
>CAYZGS010000105.1:0-2576 GCA_964478145.1 uncultured Candidatus Saccharibacteria bacterium
CCAGCCTTGACCGGCGGTAGATGCTCCCCAAGACAAATCAACCTGAGTGCCAACCGGAGTGGCCGTCAAAGTCCCGACTACTACGTATGGATAATATAGAAACCCAAAGTGTCCAAGAAATGAAGTAGAGGAAATGGCGTCAGTAAAGAGAGTTTCACCTGAGCCGAACATTTTGAAGTTAGTGGAAGTGCTGTAGCTTCCGCCAGTGCCTATTATCGGGTCGCGGATGATAAAGTTTGTGCTAGTCATATCGCTGGCGTCAACGGCTGAAACAATAAAAAGAGAAAACAGCAAAGCTATCAAAAACTTTTTTAAAAATAATTTTTTATAATTTCGTTTTTCTTTTTTCCTCATTATCAACAAGATGTTCTTAAGATTATAAAATATTTTTGCAAAATAAGCAAAAATAAACTAAGATTATTCAGAGTAATAGCCGTTTCTGTGCCGTTATAGCTCAGGTAGTAGAGCACATTCTTGGTAAGAATGAGGTCATCAGTGCAAATCTGATTAACGGCTCTAGGAAGCCCGTCAACCTGGCAGGTTAACGGGCTTGGAGGCAGGCCGATGTAGCTCAGTTGGCAGAGCAATCCCTTCGTAAGGGAAAGGTCGTCAGTTCAATTCTGACCATCGGCTCCATGGAAATATTTTTTACAAAAATGCACGGGTTAGGAAATGATTTTATAGTAATTGACAACTTGAATGGGCGCATCGTTCTTTCCAAAAAACAGATTGTTTTTTTGTGCGACCGGCATAAGGGTATTGGAGCGGACGGTTTGATCCTGGTGGAATCTCAGAAAGAATCGGATAGCTTTATGAATTATTGCAACGCTGACGGCAGTGAGGCGGAAATGTGTGGCAACGGAATAAGGTGCGTTGCCAAATTTTTAAAAGACGGGTATTTTAAGTCAAAAGATATTTTCAAGATAGCTACCAGGGTCGGAATAAAGGAAGTGGTTTGTGAAAAGGACGGTACCTTCTCCGTAAATATGGGACAGCCGGTTTTTTCTCATTCTGATTTTCCGGAATCGTCGCTGGAATTTGAAGGCATTAACTTTAATTTTGTTTCCATTGGCAATCCGCATGCAGTGGGTTTTGTTCAAAATATAAAGCATTGTGATTTGTCCGGCGTCGGTTCCCATTTTGAGCGCCATAAAAATTTTCCGAACGGAATAAATGTGGAACTGGTGGAACAAAAAAATAAAAAACAATTTGAAGTCTTAGTCTGGGAACGGGGATGCGGAGCAACTCTCGCCTGTGGGACGGGAGCCAGCGCTGTCTATGCTGTTTGCCGAAAGTATAAAAATGCCGATAAAAATGCGGTCATCAGCCTGCCGGGAGGAAAATTATTTTTCTCGGAAAATAAAAATGGAGAAATAATAATGCGCGGTCCGGCCCAAAGCGCATATAGCGGAATAATCAATGTTTAAAAAATCACCCAAAAAAGTTTTTGAAGGAGAGAACGCTTTAATGGATTTTTTGAATCCTGATTCTTTCTCCATGACTCCGTTAGTGGAATTGCCTTCATCCATAAATCGCTTTAAACAGGACAAAGTCAGAATTTTCATAAAACTTTCGCAATTTCTGCCACTCCAAAATATCAAATCGCTGTTTGCTTGGAAGATGCTCTCCGGCATCCCCCGAAAGACCATTCACTCAACCGAGCATTTGGTTGAGTATTCTTCCGGCAACACTGTTTTTTCTTTGACTGTCTTGTCAAAATATTTTGGTATTCCCCGGATGCATGCCATTATCACTTCGGATGTGCCGGAGGAAAAGAAAAAAATTCTTAAATTAATCGGGGCGGAATTGTTGATTTCCAACGGCCCGCGCAGCCCGGATGTTTTTGCCGATGAGGGGGGAGTATATGAAGCGAAAACATTGGGCCGAAAAAAGGGGTGGCTTTGCATGAACCAATATACAAATCCCGACAGCCCTTTAGCGTCGGAGAATTTCATCGGCAGAGAAATATGGGAACAATTGGATGGGAATATCGGCATTTTTTGTTCAAGCATTGGCACAGCTGGGACGATATATGGGGCTGGATCTTATCTGAAAAGCAAAAATAAGAATATACTTGTTGTTGGTGCTTCCATCAAAAAGGGGTCGTCCATTCCCGGGCCTCGGGGAGAGGAGGCCATTCCGAAACTCGGTTTTCCTTGGTCAAAAGTGGTAGATCAGACTATGCCTATAGACCAAAAATCGGCCTATAAGAAAAGTTTGGAACTCATTCGGGCCGGGCTTTTGGTCGGGCCTTCCACCGGCATGCAGCTGGCGATGATAAATAAAATGATTGCCCGGATGAAAAAAAACAAGAGCTTGAGTAAATACAAAAATAAAAAAGGAGAAATTGTGGTGGTTTTTGTAGCTGGGGACACGATGTTTCCCTATGTGGATGAATATTTTGAAAATTTGCCTAAAAGTTTTTTTCCAAAAGTAAAAGATTTATGAGAGTAATTCATAAAAATCAAAAAATTTCTGAGCCTTCGCCCTCGGAGTCATAAGGACAGGGGACCCACGACTCTTAAAATTTTTTAATTTTCATTATCTACTTTATGGATTTTATAAGCTTTTTATTT
>CAYZGS010000106.1:0-2569 GCA_964478145.1 uncultured Candidatus Saccharibacteria bacterium
AAGCAGGACCTCGCAAAGCGAGGATTTAACAGGGTGACAATTTAAATAATCGCTTTGCTCATTTTAAATAGTCATGCTAGACATAAAAACATTCAAGAGCGCTTTGGAACAGTTGGAAGAAGAAAGAAAAATTCCGAAAGAAAAAATACTGGATGCCATAGAGCAGGCTATGGCTGCTGCTTACAAAAAAGATTACGGCAAAAAGGGACAGATTATTCGCGCTAAGTTTGACCTTGAGACGGGCAAAACGGACTTTTTCCAAGTAAAAATAGTAGTGGATGAAACCATTGCCAAAATAGAAGATGAAGTGAGTGAAGAAGAATATTCCATAAAAGATGAAAATGACGAGAGGGTGCGTTTTAACGCAGAGCATCACATTATGCTGGAAGACGCGAAAAAAATAAAAAAGGACGCGGAATTAAATGATGAAATTATTTTTCCGCTTGAAGCCAAGGAAGACTACGGACGAATCGCGGCCCAAACCGCCAAACAGGTCATTATCCAAAGAATCCGCGAAGCTGAACGCTCTTCGGTAATAGACGAATACGGGACAAGAGAAGGAGAAATAGTCGGAGGCATAGTGCAGAAAATAGAAAAAGGAAATGTGTATGTTGACTTTAGCCGGGCCACGGGTATTTTGCCTGTGGAAGAACAAATTCCGGGAGAATACTTTCAAAGAGGCCAGCGGATACGGGCTTATCTATATTCGGTTGAGGACACGCCCAGAGGAATAAATTTGCGCCTTTCCCGCACCCACCCCAAATTTATAGAAAAACTTTTTGCCATTGAAGCGCCGGAAATAGAAAATGGAATGGTAGAAATTAAATCCATAGCCCGAGAAGCGGGCGCTCGCTCCAAAATCGCGGTGTACTCAAACGACGAGCATATTGACCCGGTCGGTTCGTGCGTCGGACAAAAAGGAACGCGAGTAAATACCATCACTCAAGAACTTTTAGGAGAAAAAATTGACATCATCCCTTGGTCAGAAGATCCGAAACAATTTGTTTCAAATTCTCTCTCCCCGGCAAAAGTCATTTCAATTGAAATAAATGAAAAAGAGCGCAAGGCAGTGGTTGAGGTTGCTGATGATCAGCTTTCACTGGCTATCGGCAAAGGAGGACAAAACGTGCGTCTGGCAGCCAAGCTCACTGGCTGGAGAATAGATATTAAAGGTAATAACCAAACCGCTGTTTCCACTGACGGAGAAAAAGTTGAAGTAGAAGTAACAGAAATTAAAGCGAAAGAAAAAGTAACTGAAAACGTAGAGAAAAAAACTAAGAAAAGTAAAAAATAATTATTATTGATAATAAAAAAATATATGAATCCATTTTTATTGTTTGCCATTATCAGTTCTATTACGGTGATTATTTACGGCTTGTTGCTGGCCAAGTCAATATTGAAAAAAAGCGTAGGTAATGAAAAGATGCAATCCATCGCGGAAGCCATAGCCGAAGGGGCAAAAGCTTATTTGAACAGGCAATACAAAACAATCGGCATCATCGCGGTAGCGCTTTTTTTTGTTCTTTGGCTGGGACTGGGAATTAATTCCGCTGTGGGGTTTATTTTGGGAGCCATTTTCTCGGCTTTGGCAGGATATGTGGGTATGAACATCTCTGTCCGGGCCAACATCCGCACAGCGGAAGCGGCCAAAACTGGAATAAAAGAAGCTCTTTCCGTGGCTTTCAAGGGAGGCTCAGTGACAGGACTCTTGGTCGTCGGGCTTGCTCTTTTGGGAGTGGCTGGGTTTTTCGCTTTAACTAATGACATAAAAGCGCTTATCGGTTTTGGCTTTGGAGGGTCTTTAATTTCAATCTTTGCCCGCTTGGGCGGTGGTATTTTTACCAAAGCCGCCGATGTCGGAGCTGATCTGGTTGGAAAACTGGAAGCAGGAATCCCCGAAGACGATCCGAGAAACCCGGCGGTGATTGCGGACAATGTCGGAGACAATGTCGGAGATTGCGCCGGAATGGCAGCCGACCTTTTTGAAACATATGCTGTTACTTCTATCGCCGTGATGCTTCTGGGTTCTCTGACTTTTGCTTCTTCATCGAACGCCCTTATTTATCCCCTAGCTATCGGCGGAGTAGCAGCTTTGGCTTCCGTTTTGGGAACTTACTTCGTGCGCTTGGGCAAATCTCTGAATATTATGAACGCTTTATACAAAGGGCTGGCCGGAGCCGGTATTATTTCAGCTATTGCTTTTTATCCAATTACCAAAACACTGATGGGAGAAAATGGAATTTACAGCACCCTGAATCTTTTTTTCGCCTCCTTGGTGGGATTGATTGTAACAGCGTTATTGGTAGTAATCACAGAATATTTCACTTCCTCAAGATATTCCCCGGTAAAATCAATCGCCTTGGCTTCCGTTTCAGGCCATGGCACTAATATTATTCAAGGATTAGCGGTTTCCATGAAATCCACCGCCTGGCCCCTTATTACCATAATTGCCGGAATTTTATTTTCCTATCATTTTGCTGGACTTTATGGCATAGCCGTGGCGGTAATGAGCATGCTCTCTATGGCGGGTATTATTGTGGCTATTGATTCTTACGGACCGATAACAGAC
>CAYZGS010000107.1:0-2520 GCA_964478145.1 uncultured Candidatus Saccharibacteria bacterium
TTTGAAATCAAAACATATTTCCCGTACTTTTCAATCAGCGCCCGCCCGCCTTTCAGCCCTATCCAATAAGCGACAAGCGAACCGGCCAAATTGGCGAAAGCGCCGACGAAACTAACGGCCAAAAAATTCATTTTCCCTTCCGCCACTAGAAATCCGGAAAACGGCATAATAATCTCCGATGGCATGGGGATTCCGCAACTTTCCACAAGCATTAAGAAAAACACGCCCGGGTAACCCATAAAATCTATTGTCCGGACGACGACACGAGCCAAAACATCAATGATTAACGTGAACATAAGGGGTATTTATTGTACCAAGTTAGAACCTATTTACAAAATATCCGCATCTCTTTGCTGGCTCAAAGAGTGAAATGTGTATGTGGTCTTATACAATTATTTTTAATCTATTTTTGTTTCAATTATCTTTTTAAATTTCTTTTCTAACTCTGGTCTTATTTCTTCCCCGACTTCTTCATAAATTTTTATTAAATCCTCAAAAGTACCGGATCCGCCAAAATAATCCCAAAAATCTTTTCCAATAAGGAAGTCACTTCCTCTGTCGAAAAACTTAATGCATGTCCATCGTTGATATTCTTGTAGCGCATAAGGATTGTATGTAATTATTTTTATCAACAGCCTCCTCAATCGCAGATTTAAGCGTAATATCTATTATTGATGATAAGCCACACTCAACACATTTTGTAGCAATATATAATTCATCATCATTTAGTTTTCTGCCAATTCTTCTGACGGCATCGTTTTGCAAATCTTCAATCGTTATTGGATATATTACTTGCACATTTTCTTGAGTTTCCATATTTTTTTATTTTTTAATTACCTTCGCAAAACCAGAATTATACTCGACCAACTTTTTCCAATTGATTTTACCATCATCGCAAAACTCTTGCGAAAACTCCAATGTGAGTTTATTTATTATTTGGGCATAATTTCCCGCAAATTCTTCATTTTTCTCTCTTGCTCTGTAACCGATCGGTTCAACAATGTCTATGTACAGTTTTTCATTTCCAGAAATAAATTCCCAAAATCGTTGCCCGCATAATTTCAAATAGCCGCCCTTGTCCGGCTTGTTGTCTTTTCCAAAACAACACCCATTAACAGCAATTACTTTTTTACCTGTCTTTGTGTGTAATAATTTTTCTGCATTTTCAAAATTAATTTTAAGCTGACGGATTTGACTTGAATTACCCCAATTCCAACCCGCTTTAATTTCGACAATATACACTACTCCATCTTTTTCAAATTCTAGATCGATGCCTGTTAATTTTGATTTATTAGCACCATATACCTTGTCGCAAACAAAAATTGCCAAACCTTCTATAAAATCACCGAATAATGTTTCTTCTTGAGATTGCAGAAAAGCATCCAAAAACCCCTTGATTAGATCTTGAGCCGTCAAAACATTCTTAGCTCTGAAAAGATATGGATTTTTCTGCTTCAAAATCTTGAGCAGATCGATTTTGTTTTGCACATAATTCAATCTCTTTTGGTGAAAAATCGAAATATGTTTCTCCACATACTCATAAATTTCTTGCAAATTAATTTTTTTCATACAGCAACTTCGTTACAGTTGAATAAAGAGATTCTTTTTGCGCAACTTTTTCTTTAGCCATATCAACATATTCCGGCATTATATCAATACCAATGGAATTTCGACCCATTCTTTGAGCCACTTCCGAAGTAGTGCCTGAACCCAAAAATGGATCTAAAACAAAATCATTTTTTTGAGTAAATAATTTAATAAACCATTCCGGTAATTCTTTTGGAAAAGCCGCGCTATGATTTTTATTGTTGCAAACAGTCGCAAATTGCAAAACATTACTTGGGTACACCGCACTTCGTTTTAGCCAGTTGGAAATATTTTTACCAAACCCGCTACCGCTTTTAGAGTTATCTCGTATTTTGTCTGTTTCGCTCAGATTTTTTAGTCGACCGTTTGCCCAATCACCAACTGGTACCATTACCGCTTCTTGGTACATATTAAAATCGCGTGCTTTATTAAATTGCAATACTCGTTCCCATGAGTCGCGAAAACGATTTGGCCATTTTCCAGGATAACAATTTTTTTTATGCCAGATAAATTCCTCCGTCCATAACCAACCCTGTTTTTTTAGCGCTAATATAAGCTCAAGCACATAAGTACTACGCTCACCGTTCTCAGCTTTTTCCTTGATGTTTAGAATAAAGGTGCCCGTTGGTTTTAACACGCGTAATAATTGCTCGCTAACAGGCAAAAACCATTCAACATATTTTTCAGTGCTGATGCCGCCATAAGTATTTTTTCTTCTGTCTGCATAAGGCGGTGAAGTGACAATCAAATCAATCAAATTGTCATCAATTTCTTTAAGCACTTCGCGCGAATCACCAAGTAGTATTTTTGTTGTTATATCACGCATAATTTCATTATAACATTTGTGTGATTATCTATAAAATATTCAACAAGTTGAGGAATATATTTGCCTTTGTATGGATGAAGCCGGTGTACATGCTTTGTGGTGTCCTT
>CAYZGS010000108.1:0-2163 GCA_964478145.1 uncultured Candidatus Saccharibacteria bacterium
TAATTTTCTTTCCTGCATTTTTATTATTTCTTCCAATTCGATTTTTAAAAATCTTGGATAAAATATATAAACTTTTCTAAATCCGCTTTGCGGTAGAGATAAATCCTCCACCCAGGCGGATTTTTCTCTTTTTATATGGCTATTTTATTTTTTTAGTTTTTATATTATACTAACCCTATATGATTTCGCGGATATATGTGATTCCCAAAATAAAAGACAGCCGAGAAAGGCTGTTTCTTGCTTCTTGGAATTCTCTCAATATATCTGGCAAGATAAAAAGTGTCAAAATAGTTGATTCATACCTCGTGGACTCGAAGCTTTCCGGTGAAGAGATTTTAGAATCGGCGAAAATACTGACGAATCCCATCACTGAAAAATTCTCTGTCAATGAGATTCTGAATCACGCGGGCAAGTTTGATTATGTTGTTGAAATCGGTTATTTACCGGGCGTTACGGACAATGTAGCCAATACAGCAAGAGAAACTATTGTAGATTTACTGCATTTTAAAAATGAAGAAAAAAATGTAAATATAAAAGTATATACTTCAAAAGTTTTTATAATTTCCGGCAAATTACCACCAAGCGATGTTCGGAAAATCGCCTCTTCTTTATATAATCCTCTGATTGAACGCGCATATGTTGCCAGTTTCAGGGAGCTCGTGAAAATAAAAGGCTTGCCGTTAAAAGCGCCGAAAGTTGTTTTAGCCAAGCGGACTCCGGTGCTTTCCGTCTCGCTCTCGGTGTCGGATGAAGAATTGAAAAAAATTGGTCGGGATGGAATTTTGGACGAGGATGGCACGCGCCGGGGTCCGCTGGCGCTTGATATTCATTCAATGAAGGCGATTCAAAAGTATTTTAAAAAACTCGGACGAGACCCAAAAGATATAGAATTAGAATCTTTGGCGCAGACATGGTCTGAGCATTGCAAACATACTATTTTCGCCAATCAAATAGACCGCATAAAAAATGGTTTGTATAAAACCTACATCAAAGGTGCCACTAATTTGATACGAAAGCAGAAAGGAAACAAGGATTTCTGCATTTCCGTTTTCTCCGACAATTCGGGAGGGATAGTTTTTGATGATAATTTTTTAATCACCCATAAAGTTGAAACTCATAATAGCCCTTCAGCCCTGGACCCGTTTGGTGGAGCCATCACTGGCATTGTGGGGGTAAATAGGGACACAATAGGTTTCGGGCTGGGAGCAAAACCGGTGGCAAATACCTATGGTTTCTGTTTTGGAAATCCCTGCCCGCCATTACTCCACTCGGGCGTTGGCAGGCAGGCGGAAAATACCCCTTCACTGTATCGGGACCAGGAAAAAAGACAAAAAATGTTTTCTCCTATGCGCATTATGGAAGGAGTGATAAAAGGAGTGAATGTCGGCGGAAATTGTTCGGGCATCCCCACAGTTTCTGGATTTGTCCGATATGACGATAGATTTAGGGGAAAGCCTCTGGTATTTGTGGGGACAGTTGGAATTATTCCGAGGAAAATCAACGGCAAATTTTCTCACCAAAAGAGGGCGCAGGCCGGCGATTATATTGTGGTGGTAGGGGGCAGAGTGGGCGCGGATGGCATCCATGGCGCCACTTTTTCTTCCGTGACGATGGACTCTAATAGTCCGGCGACAGCGGTGCAAATAGGCGATCCTATTACTCAAAAAAAATTAAGCGACGCGATAGTGAAGGAAGCCCGCGATATGGATTTATACAACAGCATCACCGATAATGGCGCTGGCGGTATTTCTTGCTCCATCGCCGAAATGGCGAAAGAATGCAATGGCGCGCTCGTTTTTCTTGAAAAAGTTCCCCTGAAGTATAAAGGGCTTTCACCTTGGCAAATTTGGATTTCAGAATCACAGGAACGGATGACCTTATCGGTTCCTAAAGGAAAATGGGAACGTTTTAATAAGCTTATGAAAAATCGCGGAGTGGAAGCCACAGTAGTAGGAAAATTTGCCGATTCTGGCAAATGTGTAGTGAAGTTTAATGGTAAGACTATCATGGATATTGATCTTGATTTTTTACATAATGGATTGCCAAAAAGAAAATTAACGTCAAAGAATGTCATAAAAAATTATCCGGAACCTTCAAGTAAGTTAATATCAACAAGCGAAGCTTTTGAAAAGTTGTTAAAAAATAAAAACATTGGCGGGTATT
>CAYZGS010000108.1:2173-2507 GCA_964478145.1 uncultured Candidatus Saccharibacteria bacterium
ATTTCAAAACAATATGATCATGAGGTTCAGGCTTCTTCTGTTTTAAAACCTCTTTCAGGCAGGGGGTTGATAAACACGGAAGCTCAAGTGGTTTATCCGGTATTGGAATCGTACAGAGGGGTTGTTCTTTCTACCGGCGTTTATCCGTCCTATGGAGACATAAGTGCCTATCATATGTCCGCTTGCGCCATAGATACGGCCATAAGAAATGCAGTTTGCGCGGGAGGTTCTTTCTCCAACCTTGCAATTTTAGACAATTTCTGCTGGTGTTCCTCTTATGACGAAAAGCGTCTTTTTGAATTAGTGGAAGCAGTCAAAGCTTGTTATTGCTATT
>CAYZGS010000109.1:0-2505 GCA_964478145.1 uncultured Candidatus Saccharibacteria bacterium
AATAAATTGGGAACTGATAGAAGTAATAAAAGATTTAAAGAAAAAAAATTATAAAATTGGTTTATTAAGTAATAATTCCACTGGATTAAAACAAAAATTGGTGGATCAAAACATTGTTGACTTTTTTGATGAAATAATTATTTCTATGGAATTTGGTTATCAAAAACCTCAACCTGAAATCTTTGAAATTTTGTTTAATAAACTTGGTGTTAAAAATAATGAAATGATTTTTGTAGATGATACCGAAAGATCACTAGAAGGGGCAGAAAAGATAGGATATATTCCTGCATTATATAAAGATAATGAAACATTAAAATCTGAATTATCAAATATTTTAGGTATAAAATTTTAATAAGTGATATAATTTTTATATGGCAGATGAATATTCAAAATTTATAATAAAAGATTACAAATATTGGACAGTTTATATCCACCAAAATCAAAGTTATCTTGGCCGTTGTATTGTATGGTGTAAAAGAGAAAATGCGCTTGATTTGACCGAAGCAACCCCTGAAGAACAAAAGGAACTTTTTGTTGTATTAAATGACCTCAAAAATGCCGTTACAAAAGTCTTTCAACCAGATTGGTTTAATTATTCTTTTCTTGGAAATGGGATGCGTCATCTTCATGAACATTTTATTCCACGATATGCAAAACCAAAAGAATTTATGAATATAACTTTTGAAGATAAACTTTGGGGTCATAATTATAAAACTGATTATAGTTTTATAATTTCTTCAGATATATTAAATACAATTCAAGTAAAGATAAAAGAAATTATAACATATTTATAAATTCTGTGCAGTATATATTTTTATACCGCATTGAGTTCCACCCAGAAGGTGGACCCTTTGCCGGCACCTTCGGATTCCGCCCAAACTTTGCCTTTATGCGCTTCCACTATCAATTTTACCGAGTAAAGACCATAGCCGGTGCTATCTATATTTATTTTTACGGATTCCTTTCCCCGTCCGCCTTCGGTAAACAAGTCCTTTTTGTCTTCCGGAGTTATGCCCACGCCGGTGTCTTTGACATAAAATAAGATTTTACTTTTCCCTCCCGCCGAGGGGGCAGACTTCTTTTCCAGCCCTATTTTTATCGTTCCCTCTCTGGTATATTTAATAGAGTTTTCAACTAAGTTGTTCATTACTTCTTTCAGCCAGACGGCATCACCGATAACATTATAAGCATCATTTTTTATCTCTGTTTCTATCTTCAATCCTTTTGCCTCAGCTGAAACTTTCTTTTCTAAGATTGTTTTTTCAACTAATTCTTTCAATTCAATAGTTCTCATTTCATATTTGACTGTGCCTTTTTCCAGATTAGCAGCGTTTAGAACGAGGTCTACCGTCTGGATGCCGACATTGTCGGATTGGAGCCCTTGCTCGGCGCATTTTTTAACCTCGGAAGAAACATCACCGAAAGTCCCATCCAGTATTCCGGCAAAAATGTATTTGGAGCGGGTAAAAGAGCCCTTCACCTTATGAGTGACGAGGTGTACCAAGCTTTCTCTTTGTTTGAGCAAGTCTTCCAAATTAATATTAAGTTTTGCTAATTCTTCTTTCTGTTCTATCTCTTTTTTAACTGATTTAATGAGAAATTGACCAAATATAATGATACCAATAAAAGTAACACCGTTTAGTATAAAATTAGTAGCTACCTTAATAAAGAAAAACTGTGAACCAATAAGCGCCACAAGTCCCCAAACAAGTGCTTGAGTTGCAATAAGTTTTATATTAAAAGTTTTGAACTTAACTATCATAAAAGCAAGTAAGGCAACGAAGGCAACCATGCCAATCGGGCCAATTAGATTGAACTCGTATACAAGCAGTGAATCGCCAAGAATATTGGTCGCAGTAAACATTCCTAAAAATAAGAATATTCCCGTAGCTAAAATTACTATCTGTTTCTTAAAAGAGTCACCTTTTGCAAGAGAGCGGAATTTTTTGTAAAACATATACATCATGATAACAATTGAAGAGACTTCAAAAATATAGATATACTCCCATAAAAAACCATAATTACTTTGGCACTGTTGAAGATCAAAAGAATTTATATTCAAATTTGTTGGTAAAAAAATAACAATGGGAAAAAATACTGCCCCGAGTAGTAACTTATATTTAAAATTAATATCTTTTTTATTTAGAAAAACCGCTGTGAAATACAGAGTAAAAATAAATACCAGCATTTCAAATAAAACAATAATTTGCCAAGAAAAATGAACGGCACTGACATAAATTGCAGTCCACTGAACTATTTGGTCAAACGCCCAAACAGAAAAAGAGAGTGTAATCATTAATAAAAGTTTACTCTGTAATGAATATCTGTTTTTAAAAAAAATAAAAAAACTTAAAAATAAAGCAATTATAATAATTGGTATATATGAATAAAAAAGCAATGTCGGCGCAATTGAAAAATCAAAGAAATTTAGAAAACCAGGAATTGCATCTGAACACATAATTTGATTAAACATTTTTATTTTTATTTTTATTTATTTTCTCTTCT
>CAYZGS010000110.1:0-2500 GCA_964478145.1 uncultured Candidatus Saccharibacteria bacterium
TGACAATTGCCGGTTTCTTTTTTGCTTTAATGGCATAATTTTCAGTCGGCAAACCAAAGGCGTCCCAACCGATGGGATATAGCACATTATATCCTTCCATCCGGCGCTTGCGGGAAACGATATCCATAGCGGTATTGCTACGAATATGCCCCACGTGCAGTCCATCTCCAGATGGATAAGGAAACTCAATTAAAGAATAAAACTTTGGTTTTTTTGATTTTTCAGAAACAGAATAAATTTTTTCCTTTTCCCATTCTTTTTGAATTTTTTTTTCAATTTTTGCGTGATTATATTCTTTCATTGGTATCTTTTCTAAAAGCTATAAGCTAATACCTAAAAGCTACCTAGCTGGTTTTGGATATGGCGGATAAATATCTTTATCTATGGTTCTTTCAAAACAAGTCCTGCCAGACTGGTGTTCCCAAGATTCGTTTGTCCCTCCGCCCGGATACGGATAAGACGTGGCAGACATATCTCTAACATCATAAGCCATAGGTATAACACCACCATCCGAATATTCAACCCAACCTTTTGGCATAGGCAATGCAAAAGTCGCGCAAAGTTCAAAATCTAAATCGCCTTTTATGGCATATTCATATGCGTTTCCTTTCTCAAACTCTGGGTCAACAGGCAACGAATATCCTGTAATAGGATTAGACAAATCAGAAAGCTTCTCCGGCAGTTTTTCTTTTTGTTGCCAATAGTTAATAACTTGATATTGAATATTTTGAAGGTCGCTCACTCGCCTATTGTCCAACCGAAGCAACCTCTGGGTAGCAGGACTTCCTATAACAGAAAAACTGTAAGCGATAGCCGCCACAACCAAAATGATGCTAATGGATGAAAAAATAGGACCGCTTTTAATATTCAAACCAAACATTTTATTTTTCCTCAACTCAAGAATATAATATTTACCGACAAGCAAAGCTGTTATCAATACAACAACAACTTTTAAGATAAAGCGAGTGGTTATTTCCCCTGAGATAAAATATCTTATCAAAGCGACCAAATCCACCATCAGAACCACCGAAGAAAGAAATAAAATTATATAAATAACCCATTTCTTTATGATTTCATCTGCGCGACCCATTTCTCCTAAGGTAAATTTCTTCCAAAAATAAGAAACGATAATGAAAACCGGGAAAAATATCACAAGCGTAGCAAGCGCTGTGCGAATACTTTCATAGTCATATGTGGAATAGCCATATTTATAGGCTGAATTTAAAACATCTGGAAATTGCTTATCAAGTGTAGCAAAGACAAGATTAATAAAAGAAGTAACGGAAGTTATTAATGTTATTAGTAATCCTAAACACAAAAAGAAAAACCCTATATTAAGTTTTGATTTATTTGGTTCCATAATGAGTATATTCTAACAAAAAACAGAAGCCTTTGGAATAGCAACTTTTATATTAGAACTCCACCATCCGCCAGAGGCGGACAAGCATCCCCATTATATCCTAAACTCTATAACGTCGCCATCTAAAACTATATAATCCCGACCTTCCGTCCTGACCCATCCCCTCTCTTTAGCCTTTGCATAAGAACCAGCTTCTAGTAGCTTATCCCAGAATATCACTTCCGCGCGAATAAATTTATCTTTGAAATCTGTATGTATTGCCATACCTGCGACAGGCGCAGTAGAGCCTATCTTTATGGTCCAGGCTCTGGTCTCGTCTTCTCCTGTAGTAAAAAATGTTTCAAGGCCTAAAAGTTCGTAACTTTTTTTTATCAGCTCATCAAATCCCCTCTCAAACAGAGGATCCACTTTCACAGAAAGTCCGGGTGATTTTATATCAATGTTTTCTGTCGCTTCTGAAATATTTAAAACATAAAGCATTGGTTTTAGGGTAAGTAAATTTAATGATTTTATCTTGAATTTTTCCTCCTCATTTAGATTCGCTTCTGTTGCCGTTTTACTTTCAGTTAGAACTTTCTCTACTTTTTTCAAAATACTCTCTTCTAAAATTGCATTTTTGTCTTGCCTTTTCACATCTTTTGTCAAATTTTCTATTCTTTTAGTAATGGTTTCTAAATCAGCCAAAATAAGTTCTAGGTTGATAATTTCTATGTCTCCTATCGGGTCAACCTTATTGGCAACATGAATCACAGAATCGTCTTTAAACACCCTGACAATATGCGCTATGGCATCCACTTCTCTAATATTGGTCAAAAATTTATTGCCTAATCCTTCGCCCTTAGAAGCTCCCGCCACAAGTCCTGCAATGTCTACAAACTCTACTACCGCCGGAATAGTTTTTTTAGATTTAGATATTTCAGAAAGTTTCAAAAGTCTGTCATCCGGCACAGGCACAATGCCGACCGATGGGTCAATGGTACAAAAAGGATAATTCTCCGCCGGCACGCTTTTTTTCGTAAGCGCGTTAAAAAGCGTGGACTTCCCCACATTTGGCAACCCCACAATTCCGATTTGTAGAACACTGTGTGACATTTGGATTTATAGGTATATAACCATATACTAGTAATTTATCTTGATTTC
>CAYZGS010000111.1:0-2471 GCA_964478145.1 uncultured Candidatus Saccharibacteria bacterium
AAAATTATTCCAATATTAAAAAATCCCAAACTGGCTAAGAAAGCGCCGATGACCGTAATTATCGGACCTTCAATAATCATGATTAAAAAAAGAGTAGGATAGCCGAAAGTTTTTATATAAAATAAAACTTGCGGATCGGATAAATCAATGAAATTGAACATATCAAAATGAAGAATTTATCCCGCACTAACTTTGCACTGCGCTAAAAACATAAGATATTATCTGGTATAAGGTCGGTGCAGCATTTGCTTCTGGTATTTTTTTGAACTGTGCCGAAGGCGCAAAATAGTATCTGGTGCAAAGTTAGTGCGGGATTTATTGCCTTCATCTTAGCATAAATTGGGAAAAAAGAGAATCGGCTTTTCTTGTCTTAAAAATTTTACCCAAAGGGCGGATTTAATACTGGGTTTACAGGTAGTTGAGTATGCTTGGAGTGGTTTTACTTTTGGCCTATTTGGCGGTAAAATAGAGTCAGATTAAGTTAAAAAATTGCCGAAGTATGTAATTTGGTATGTAATAAAATGGCTCACATCTTTTTAGACGAAAGTGGAGACTTGGGATTTAAACCAAAATCAAGCAAGTGGTTTATTTTTACAATCGTACTTACTAATAATCACAAAAAGATTGAAAAGGTAATTAAAAATATCCGAAAAGGATTGAAAAAGAAGTATAAATTAAAAGAATTGCACGCGTATCACTCAGATGAGATTACGAAACATAAAATGCTCAAAAAACTTTCCCAACTGGAAGATCTGAAAATCCTCTGTATTATTTTAAACAAGAAAAAAGTATACGTGGATTTGCAAAATCAGAAAAATTATCTATATAACTATACTGCCAATATTTTATTGGACAGGTTGCATAATAAAAAACTGATTGAAACTGATGAGCTGATAAGTTTATATATAGATCAGAAAGATACCAACAAATTCATTCGAGAAAATTTTGAGAAGTATCTTAAGGATAATTTGGTAAAAAGAGGTAGCAATGGAAGAATTGAAATCAAAATCAAGCCATCACATACCGAAAAGTGTTTGCAAGCGGTTGATTTTATCAGCTGGGCGATTTTTAGAAAATATGAGAGAGGGGATTATGAATATTATGGAGAAATAAAAAATAAAATCGTTGAAGAAAGGCTTTTGTTTTCCTAAAAAAAAGAAAACCCCCTGTTTTAACGAGACGCCTTACGGTATCTCAACACAGGAGGAATTACTTCTACATAGATATACTAGCATACTTTAGAAATATTTCAAGTCAACTGCGGATAACTTTAAAAATTTGCTTTATTTAAAGGATTTTGTAGAATATAGTTAGCAATTGGAAAAAGTAAAAATTATGGAAAAAGCCAAAGAAAATATAGCCAAGCTGATAGAAAAATACAGTGTACATAAAAGCATTAGTTTAAATTATGTTTAAAAGCTTTACAGAGAAGTTTTTTTGGAGTGTTTTAATATATGGGTTTGGTTCGCTTTTTTTAGGTATTCCAATAATAATTTATTGGCTTCTTACGGAAGCAGAATATTTATTTTTTGGCGTGGTTGCTTTTGGATTATTTCTTTTTGTTGTTGCTTATAATGTTCACAAAGAAATGGTTGAAGAATCTGAGAAGTTTCATAAAGCAGAAATACAAAGGATAATTTCAGAGACGGAAATTAAACTTACTTCAATAGAACAAAGCCTTAAGGTTGTTGAGCATAAAGAAAATATGTGGAGGCAGCTATTAAATGAAAGAGCGTCTGGCTTTCCTAGTTTGTTTACTAATATTGCATACTACGAAAAATTAATTGATGACGAACTTGCTGGCTATCTTAGAAATAAGTCTCACCCAGCAGTATCTGCATCCGAAGTAATAAAAGGTGAGGCAAAGCGTCGCAGGGAGGCTGAGTTTGAGAAAAGAACTACGCAAGCAATAATTGAATATTACGAAAACATAGCACCATTTCTTCTCGAATTAAAAGAAGATTTAGAAATTCCTGATGAAAGTGTGTTTGAGAATTATTCAGAAGAAGAACGAGAAGATTATGTAACAAAATATTTGACAAAAGAAGAATATCATAAACTTCCAAGCGTCGAACGAAATCAAGTGGCTTTGGATAGATTTCGGAAAAGTTAGTGAGGAAAAAATTTATCATCTTCCGTTTGATCAGCAATATGATAATATAGTAATCGAACCAAAGCGAGGCGAGTTTTATTGTTGTACAACTAGGGAAGCAGAAGATGCTGGCTTTAGAAGAGCTTTCAGGTATAAAGGAATAAGCAAAAGTTAATTCCCAAAAATTCCGATAAATGGAATTCTGTTAAGGCAGAAATAGAAAAAATGGACAAAGTGATTGATCAAAAAGTCTATGAACTTTACGGCTTGACAGAGGAGGAGATAAAAATTGTGGAAGGAAAATAAATATGAAATACTATTTTTATTTAGACGAAACGGGTGATCATGGACTTTCTTTTGTGGATCAAAATTTCCCGTT
>CAYZGS010000112.1:0-2453 GCA_964478145.1 uncultured Candidatus Saccharibacteria bacterium
GGATAAAAATGTTGGACACTCGGTGTCGCACATATCTTCAAAAATTTCCTCCCCCTAACCTCATCCATTTTTTGCCCGCTCGTCAAGAAAAGTAGTTGCGAAAAACTATAGTATTAAAAATATAACTTGCGCAGTTAGTACTGTCAAAATTCCAGCTATAACCCACGGCAGATGAGCAGAGAAAAGACCTCGCTTCATTTGTTCTGTTGGTCGGCCATTACTGATATTATTGATGTTTTTTTGGGCATGTTTTTCTGCTTGGTGAAGTGCTGCTAAATAGCCGATAATACTTATCGGTATTAACAAGAGAAAGGCGGCTATCAAAAACCTGACGCAGTTTGTTAATGGGAGAATGCTTTCATTAAAAGTCGCAACCACCAATAAAGTTGCCGCTAAAGCACTGACTTGTGGAAGTAATTTGTACCTTTCCCACACCGCCGTATTAAGTAGTTCATGATAAACCCGCAATCTTTCAATGTCCATCTGCCGTCGTTCTTCTTTTGTCAGTTCTTCCTCTGCCATATTATCTATTAACACACTGGTAATACTCATTATCAGTGGCTGATTTTCCTTGAGAATAAAATGTGGCTGTTCCAGCTTTTGTTTGAGTTATCAGCTGGTCTGTATAGGTTTTCTTCGCTTCCGCATTTCTTAAATAGAAAGAACACAAATTATATGGCGACATTGTTGAATCATACTGCTTTAATACCTCGGGTCTTTCAATTAAACAAGCGTCATGATTTTGTAATTGTTTATTAATGAAAGTATTTGCTTCGTCTTTAATTTCTTGCACAGCATCGGCCAACATTTGATCTGCTTTACTAACAAAGGCACTGTAGTCCGCATCTCTTTTTGCTTGGCACCGGGCAATTTTTAACGATGAGTCTTCTTCAGGTTGCGGGGCAGGATTTTGTGGTGTGCGTGGTGCAAGATCAGGAATTGTATTTGACGGATTTACCGCATATAAACTAAGTTGTGGATGTTGCCAATTTTGTTTTCCGTATCCCTCTTGTTCAACTAAATCAAGGAAGTTTTTTACAACTTGAGCAGGAATAATGTAACCGTAAGAAGCAAAATTTCCTTGAGAGGCAAGTGTAGGAATTCCTATAAAATTACCTTCTTCATCAAAAACAACTCCACCTGAATTGCCATTATCAATCTTTGCGTCAGTTTTATGCATTACAACACCGTTTATGTTTTCTGAACCACTAATAACCCCTTTTGTTAAAGTGATATTATTACCAGCAGAACCAGGATATCCAAGAACTAAAATATCTTTATCAAAAATATCCGTACTCAAATTAAATTGAAAATTTGTATTTGGATAGATGGTGAGTGTTTGTGTATCTGGAGTAATAACAGCAATATCATAATCCTTGCTAAAAATAAAGGTGTTGCCAGATTTAAAATATAAAACTGGCGCACTCTCATAAGTTTGTGTTCTATAGACTCCACATGGTCCAGTTGCACCCGAAAGAACATGTTTATTGGTCAAAATCTTACTGTCTGTACTGGAATTTCCATAGACTATACTTCCTGTGCCAGAACTTGTACCGCCATTTACTGGACAAACAATTTGAACAACATAATTTATTTTGACTCTAATATTACTACTAATCAAAGAGGTTGGTTGTGGCTTAGAAACTTGGCTTGAATTATTTTTCCCAACTATTTTTTGAGTAGGTATAGGAGTTTTGGTCGTAGTCGATTTATTTTTAAGTACTTCCACTTCTTTCTTTAATTTTTCAATCTCTTTGGATTGGTCGTTCTTTTTAATCTCTTCGCTCTTTTGCTCAATTTTTTCAGCTCCGACGCTTTGGTCGGAGCTCCGACTTGCCGTCGGAGTCGTGGTCGCTTTTTCTGTCTGCGAAATAGCATTATTGGACGTTGATGTCGCAATAATCGTTCGTTCAGTTTTTACTTCGGATTTTCTGTTAAAAATTTTCCATGTGTTCGGTTTCCACCAAGAGGCAAAAGTCATCTGCGGAATGATAAACAGAGAAATCGCGAAAATTGTTATGGCCAAAAATGTTTTATTTTTCATATTATTCCCTTATATCAACATCATATACCTCCATAAAAATTCCCGCAATAAAATTACACCACTATTTATGCTCCAGCAAAATAAGCGTATGATTTTTAAAGCGAAAACTCCCCTCGACATCCGATGTCGAGGGGGCAATAAAAAGCTGTAATAATGTTCAACATCGAATGTCTAACAGACTAACAAATTAAATTATCCATTCGCATTGTCCATAAACGAGCCGATCGGCTTATTTATGGACAATGCGAATTTTATTTTTTATAAAGCTTGCTGTGCGTTCCCATTAAGTGAAAAACAATTTCTTCGTCTTTGCTATTTTCGGAAAATACGGCTCTCCAATCTCCCGTAACATTAATGCTTCTGTATTTTTCCAATTTGCCGTTTAATTTATGGTTGTTTAAAACCGGAT
>CAYZGS010000113.1:0-2433 GCA_964478145.1 uncultured Candidatus Saccharibacteria bacterium
CACAGTGTCACCCTTGAAGGTTAACTAAACAGCAAAAACTGTTGATAACTTGACAGCTATAATATAAAGCTTAAAATAAGGGTATCAGACTAGTCGAACTGGTAAATTATTATAATAATTTAAAATATTATGATACCAAAACAAGTATGGGTCAGCCCTAATGAAGACGGATGGAAAGTAAAGAGCGCTGGAGCCGATAGAGCTACTGCAATTGTTGAAACAAAAGCAGAAGCCGTTGAATTAGCGAGAGAAATAGCAATGAACAAAAAAGCTGAACTTATTGTTCAAAATTCAGATGGTGAAATAGGTTAGAGAAATTCTTATGGAAGCGATACATTTCCTCCAAGAGGATAAACGTAAACAACAAAATAAGAAGTAAAGACACTTTTGGAATTTAAACAAAGGTGTTTTTATTTTGTATATTTTTTATATAAATCCAATAAATTTTAAAAAATTGATTAATCTAATTTAATAATATAATAATAACATTTTTAATATTTTAAGTGAAACTTCTTTTTATTATTATATCTTTTTCACCTACTTTAGTTTATCTATGATATATTATACCACCTAATCCTCCACTACCAAAAGCTTACTCGGATTGCGGTGGCCGTTGATTATGCGGATTTTGGAAGCGGGTATTTTGAAATGAAGGGAGACAAGTTCTAATACTCGTTTGTTGGCCAAATTGTGCTCTGCTTTTTCGCGAACCGAAACTTCAAAATGGTCCTCAGATTTTTGTCTGAAAGATTCTTTTCTCGTTCCAGTCATAACTTTCAGGTGTATATATTGCATTTGTTTTTTATTTTTCAGCTTTTTGTTCTTTTATATGCATATACAAATATATTTCATTACCCAAACGATATATACTTACATTTTTCCCGTCAAAATCAACATTTTCGCGTATTAATTTAAAACTAGAAGAAGGAGGTATTTTTTCTATTGTAATTAAATCAGAAGATTCTATCTCAATTTCCATATTTTCTATCTTTTTTCTATAAAGATTTGTTTTGTTATATCCTAATGCTATTTTCATTTTTTCATCTCCTTCTCCTCCTATTCTGCTTTGTTCCATAATATTTTTTTATTTACCCCACATTTTGAGCGGGTATGTTAATAATAATTACTTATAATCTTCAATAAACCTATATAAAAGCCGCACGGGAACGCCTACAGCGCCGGCTGCGAGGTTTTCACTTGCCATAGCGGTCATACGAGGAGCTATATCTATGTGTGCCCATTTAAGAGCTTTACCGCCTTCAGCTTTCCTTTTTATGAATTGATACAAGAAAATAGCTGCATAAATCGCTCCGCCATAACGGGAATCTTTGTTATGAATATTCGTCCAATCCCCCAGAGTCCCTTTTACCTCATTTTCATATTCTTCCCACATTGGCAGCCGCCAGACATAATCTCCTGTTTTCTCTCCCAGATCTTCCAGGGTTTTCGCCAATCTGTCATCATCTGTAAAAACAGCTGAAGCCCGTTCACCCAGAGCGACTATGGCCGCGCCGGTCAAAGTAGCGACATCTATTACTACTGCGGGATTATATTTTTGAGCATAAGTCAGCGCATCCGCTAAAATCACCCGCCCTTCGGCGTCGGTATTTAAAACCTCAATAGTCTTACCGGACATAGAGCGAATGACATCTCCCGGACGATAACTTTTCCCAGAGGCCATATTTTCAACCGAAGGAATCAAGCCGATGACATTCTTTTTTAGTTTCATCTTCGCCACCAGCGCCAGAGTATGTATTACTGCCGCGCCTCCTGACATATCCATATTCATACCAAACAAACTGTTTGAAGGCTTTAAGTTTATTCCACCTGTATCAAAAGTCACACCTTTGCCGACAAGTATTATGGGCTTGTCTTTTTTCTTATCCTTACTACTGACAGGCGAAGCCCCAAAATATTCCATTATGATAAATTTTGATTCTTCATCTGAACCGTGACCGACAGAAAGAATCGCCTTCATATTTTGTTTTTCCATTTCTTTTTCTCCAAGCACTGTGACTTTCACTGGCAAACCCTTTACTGCCTCTTTTGCTTTACTTGCTAATATTTGAGGCGTCATATCTCCGCCTGGAGTGTTTGAAAGAGAACGTGTTTTATTCACTTCTTCCGCTATAACAGCACCTTTCAAAATAGCATTTTGAATTTTTTTTGTTGTGTTTGTTATTATAACTTCTTTAACTTCCGAAAAACCTTCAGGTGGAGGAGTCTTGTATTCCAAAAATTCGTAATTCGCGAAATCAAGCTGAGTACCGATGATTTCCGCAAGTTCTGTGTCATTAACTTTCAAGCCTTTAAATTTAAAATCTGAAAAATCAAAAGCGATTTTTTCCGCTTTCACCCCTTTCGCTAAAATAATCATTTTTCGCACAAGTAAAAAAAGCTTTCTCAAACTCATTTTTTCGTCACTTTTTAAGT
>CAYZGS010000114.1:0-2406 GCA_964478145.1 uncultured Candidatus Saccharibacteria bacterium
GGGCATGGGGAAAGGAAAAGGAGACCCACAAGGGTATTGCTTTGATGTTTCTCCAGGACGTGTTATTTTTGAAGTGGATGGCATAGAAGAGCCAGTGGCCCGCGAAGCGTTAAGAAAAGCCGGATCTAAACTCCCGCTTAAGACTAGAATTATATCCAGAATGCAGAAGCAATAAATAATTGTATTTAAAATAAAGTATGGCAAAAAAGAAGACAGAAAATTTAAAAGGATTGAAAATTGATGAGCTAAAAAAGAAACTTTCCAATTTGGAGGAAGAAATCAGAATTTTAAGATTTAAGGCAGAGGGTTCAAAGTCAAAAAACGTCAAAGAATTCGCCGTTTTAAGAAAACAAATAGCCAGAGTTTTGACAGAAATAAATCGCAAAAAATGAAAATATGAAAACAAAAACAAAAAAAGGGAATATTGAAACGAGAACTGGTAATACCTTAAATGGTGTTGTTGTTTCGGACAAGATGGACAAAACCGTAGTAGTCTCTGTTTCGCGCTTTATCAAGCATCCTAAATATGGCAAATTTTATAAGGTAAATAAAAAATATAAAGCACACGATGAAGAGAACGCATATAAAATAGGAGATAAGGTAGAAATAACAGAGACCAGACCCATTTCTAAAGATAAAAAGTTTAGAGTAGTTTATAAATAAAAAGGGGAACCCTTAAGAGAGTTTCCCCAAGGGTTCCCCTTGGAATTTGGAATAAGGATATGATACAAGCAGAAACATTGGTGAAAATAACAGACAACGCCGGAGGCACAGTGGGAAAAGTGTTCAAAATTTTGGGAAGCTCAAAAAAGAGATATGCTGTTCTTGGCGACTTGGTTATTATTTCCGTAAAAATCGCCAGTCCCAGAAAGATGGTAAAGAAAAAGGATGTGCACCAAGCAGTAGTAGTTCGCACCAGAAATGCGTATAGAAGAAAGGATGGGTCTTATATCCGTTTTGACGACAATGCGGTAGTTTTACTGGAAAAAGGAAAACTTGACCCAAAAGCCGGGCGAATATTTGGTCCGATCCCGAGAGAACTGGCTGAGAAAGGATTTCAGAAAATAATTTCCTTGGCACCGGAAGTGATATAAATTTTTATGAAATTAAAAAAAGGGGACAATGTAATAGTGATAACAGGCAAAGACAAAGGCAAAAAGGGGAAAGTTGTCAGTGTTTTGGTCAGTAAAAATAAAGTGGTGGTGGAAGGCATGATGAAAAGATATCAGCGCCCGAAGAAGTCCGGAGAAAAAGGCTCTATCATAAATATTGCCATGCCGATACACGCCTCAAACGTTAAGAAAGAGAATTAAAATACAACATGAAGCATTTAACTGTGAAGGAAAAAGAGAAAGAGGGTTTTAATAAAATGAAAGATATTTTTCATTACAAAAACAGCCTGGCCGTGCCTAAGATGCTGAAAGTTGTTTTAAATGTCGGTACGGGAACGGCTATCAAAAAAGATAAAAATAAAAATGATACCATCGGAGAACGGCTGGCGAAAATAACTGGCCAGAAAAGTGCCTTGAGAGGGGCCAAGCAGTCCATCGCCTCTTTTAAGATTCGCCAAGGCGATCCAGTCGGGATTGTTGTGACCTTGCGTGGGAAAAGAATGTACGCTTTTTTGGAAAAACTGATCAATGTCGCTCTTCCTCGCACTAAAGATTTCAGAGGCATCAGTCGCAAAGCGGTGGATAATATGGGCAACCTTACCTTGGGCATTAAAGAACATACTATTTTCCCAGAAACAGCAGATGAAGACATTAAAGATGTTTTCGGTCTTTCTATCACCCTTGTTTCCACCGCCAAAAATAAAAAGGAAGGCACGGCTTTCTTTGAACTTTTAGGGATACCTTTCAAAAAGGAATAAAAACTGCCATTCCAAAACGGGATTTTTCGCGAAAAGTTTTGATTTTTACTTATCCCCATTGTTGCTTCAAATCTGAACCAATTTGATTTATAATATGTTAGATTAAAAATTAATAATTTTATTAAAAACAATAATGATAAAAATTTACACAATATGGATCCAAACACAAATCTTGATCAAAACGCGGAAATAGACAAAGCATTAAAGGAATTTGAAGAAAAAGACATAGCTGAAACGCAAAAGTCTGTTTCGTCCGCCAAAGATTCCGACACTCCGGGAATGGTTAAATTTGCCATGAAATATTCCGGTGGATTGGTAAAAAATGAAACACAAGCGCAGTATGCGCTTCTGGGCTTTGTCATAATAGCAATAATCATTTCCCTGTTCTTGTTTTTTGGAGGAGGAAAAAACAAAGCGCCTGCTGTACCCAATGACTTGCTTCTAAATCCTCCGCTTGGGATAGTTCCAAATTAGTTAATAAAACATCACCATGAAAAACTTCCTAAAATCTAAGAAAAGTTCGGGTTTCACCCTAA
>CAYZGS010000115.1:0-957 GCA_964478145.1 uncultured Candidatus Saccharibacteria bacterium
ATTTTAGTGCTTAGTTATTTTAAAATAAGCATTAGGGCGGTGGTAGAAAGTCCCGAAGGGCAGGATAATATAGAATATGTCGGGGGAGGGGCCAGAAGCCTGTGGAATGATTATTTTAAAGAACCGGCGTTCTATCTTTGGCATGATGTCTTTTTAGATATTTTTTGGCAATCTTTTATTTCAAATATGGAAAGAATCAGAGATGGTCAACCGACTGACTTCGAAATTCACGCTCCCACCCTTGATAGGGAATGAGAGAATAGTATCTTTACTGCTATTCTACAAGGTCGCACAATATATCTTTTACGACCTAATATATTATCTGCACGAGCTAGAAAGTTCATAACCGGCTTCTTGCGCTTCTGTGGATGTTGTGAAATACACCCTGTTCTCCTCTTTGATAGTTTTTCCGGCCGAACATCCTAAAGAATAATATTTAGTTCCCCTGCTTGAAGCAAAAAAATTTCCTAAATTTAATCCTAAATTTTTTTGCAGAACATTTGGATAATTATCCGAATTTAAAGATTCTATGGCATTGGCCTCCTGATCTGGGTACGTTATCTTTATGCCTGAATTTACGGTGTTTTTTGACAATCTGCCCAGCTGAAACGACCCTAGACCGACTAAAACAATGATAACAACCACCAAAATATCCTTTCCTGTATCGTTTTCTATAAATTGCTTGATTTTTTCCATATAATTGTTTATACTGCTAACTGTTTAATTATAAGTAATTTTTAATATTTAGTCTATTATTTTATTTTCTATTTTCCTTTGACCTAGAAGCTAGAACTTAGAAATTAATAACCAATTCAATGGCCCATAAAAAAGCTGGAGGAACAGCCAAAAACTTAAGAGATTCAAACCCGAAATACCTCGGCACCAAGCTGGCTGATGGACAAGAGGCAAAATCAGGCTCCGTTATCGTTCGTCAGCGCGGTACAGCCATTATGGCCG
>CAYZGS010000115.1:967-2383 GCA_964478145.1 uncultured Candidatus Saccharibacteria bacterium
CTTTTTGCTTTAAAGTCCGGTATGGTCAAATTTGGCTCTAAACGTAAGGTTTCTTTTGACAGTAAAACTGTGGTAAAAAAAACAGTAAGAGTGATTTAATATTCGCTTAAATTTTTTCCACTCTAAGCTTGAAAAAAGATTTTTTTTCCGTTCCACTATCCTTGGTGGTTTTTATGAGGATTGGGATCTCAAATTCCCCTATTTCTTTTAAAGGTTTCTCTAAAACAATATAGTCTTCGCTGATTCGCACACGATGTTCTTGATTCATCGCTTCTATTATGTTCTTCTGCCGAATAGCGGAAAAAAGATGCCCTTTTTCATCTGTTTTTGCTTTAATAGTGACGGTCTTGTCTTTTATTTCTTCTAAATTCTTATTTAAGAGATCTTCCTGCACTTCCCTTTCAATGACTATTTCTTTTTTGTGTTTTTCAATTTCTGCCATGGCTTTGGGTGTTGCCATTCGCGCTAATTTTCTTGGAAACAAAAAATTTACGGCATAACCGTCATTTACTTCCTTCACATCGTATTTTCTGCCTACTCTGGGCACCTCTTGTAAGAAAACGACTTTCATGATTCCAATAATAACTCCACCGCTTTGTTCAATTGCGGATCTATTCCGTTGTCAATATCTTTTTTAGTGAAAGGCATCTCATAATCCGGAGTCAGGCCCTTTTCGGAAATTGAATTGCCGTTGGGAGTCAGCCATTTGGCTACGGTGATTTTTAAGACGGTGTCCTGTGTAATATTCAGCACTTCTTGAACAGAGCCTTTGCCGTAACTTTTTTCTCCCACCAGCGAGGCGCGCTTGTAGTCTTGCATGGCGCCGGCCAAGATTTCAGATGCGGAAGCGGAACCCTCATTTATCAAAATAACAAATTTTAAATTATCATTGAAGATGTTATAACCCCGGCTTCTATACATTTTCTGCTTGGAGTCGTTTCCATAATCTTCTGTTACCACTACTTTTCCTTCTGGCAAAAACCAGCTTGAGATACTCACAGCCGCTTCTAAATACCCTCCGGGATTTCCCCGAAGATCAAGCAGTAATTTGTCGCTTTTGGACTGAGAAAATTGCTTTAAGGCATTACGGAAAAGTTCGGCTGAGTTTGCGGAAAAACTATAAAGTTTTATCACAAAGATCCCATCTTTTCTCAGTTCTATGTCAAGGGTTGGTATGTTTATGGTATCTCGCATAATTTTTATTTCTTTCGGCTCCTGATCCCCGCCACGAAAAGTGGTCAGAGTCACTGACGTGCCTTTGTCGCCCCGAATCAGCTTAATGGCCTCATCAACACTTAGTCCCGAAGTAACTGTGTTATCAATCTTAAGAATTTTATCTCCCGGTTTTATATCAGCTTTATAGGCAGGGGTATCTTTCAGCGGAGCAATAACCGTAAGTGTTTTGTCTTTCATTCC
>CAYZGS010000116.1:0-2381 GCA_964478145.1 uncultured Candidatus Saccharibacteria bacterium
AAAAAAATGAAGAAAAGCAGGGAGATTGCTTTCACTTACACAAAGGGAGAAATTTGCAACTTTCAAAGTTTGGAAAAAAATCCGAATGGCGCCAAGTATGACATTGCCGGAGTATTAGGATATAATGGGCGGGTGTTGGGAATGATGCCTCATCCGGAGCGGGCCATATTTCCGTACCATTCTCCGCTTTGGCAAATCAAAAAGGCTCGGGGTAATTTCAAAAAAAACAATTTGCCTCACTCCAAGAACATGGATATGGGAGACGGAATTTTATTGTTTCAGAATGCTGTAAATTATTTTAAAAAATAAAAACTGAAATTTATCATGAATAAAGGAAAAGATTTTTGCGCTATAAAAGATAAGAGTTTAAATGAAAAGTGCGGGGTCTTTGGTATCTGGGATGGAGAAGAAGCTTCTCGCTATGTTTATTTCGGCCTTTTTGCTCTTCAACATAGGGGTCAGGAACAAACAGGTATTGCTTCTACTGATCGGAAAAAAATTTTTGTATACAAACGTTCTGGTCTGGTAAGTCAGGTATACACCGAGAAAGTGATAAAAAAATTATCAGGTTCTGCGGCTATTGGGCACAACCGCTATTCCACTTCCCGGGGCACGAGTATGAAACACGCGCAGCCCGTAATAGTAAATGACAAGTTTGCTTTTGCCCATAATGGCAATCTTCCTAGCACCCAGGCTTTGCTTGATTTCCTCAAAAAAAATGAGATAGCCGTGAAGAAAAATTCCGATTCAGAACTGATGGCTAAAGCCATCAGTGTTTGCATAAAAAAAGGCATGACCTTGCCCAAAGCGGTAATAGAAATATACCCCCTTTTTACGGGCGCATTTTCGTGTTTAGCGCTTTCTACCAGAGAATTAGTGGCTTTTCGCGATCCTAGGGGGATTCGTCCGCTTGTTTTAGGCAGAAAAGGGAAAGAAACTATCGTGGCCTCAGAAACATGTGCCCTTAGGACCGTAGGTGCCAATTTTGTGCGCGAAATATTGCCAGGTGAAATGGTGGTAATATCCCAAAAAGGAATTAAAAGCGTAATTCTTGCAAAAAAAGAGCCGAAATTTGATATTTTTGAATTTGTCTATTTTTCCCGCCATGACAGTTTGCTTTTAGGCAAGTCGGTTTATGCCGTCCGCAAAAATTTTGGCAGGATGCTGTTCAAGGAACATCCCAAAATAAAAGTTGATCTTGTGGTGCCCGTACCAGAGACCTCTATTCCGGCGGCCATTGGTTATTCGGAAGCATCCGGTGTTCCTTTTGAAATGGCCTTAAATAAAAACAGATATATACATAGGACATTTATCGAGCCTCTGCAAGCGGCCCGCGACCAAAAAGTTAAAATGAAATTATCCATACTTCAGGATTTGATTAAGAACAAACGTATCGGAGTGATAGATGATTCAATTGTCCGCGGAACCACTTCCAGGCAGATTGTCAAAATGCTTTTTGATGCCGGAGCCCGCGAAGTTCATTTTTTGGTTGCTTCCGCGCCGGTTAAATTCCCGGATTTTTATGGTATAGATACTCCCAAGCAGGAAAATCTCATTTCTTCGCAGAAAACCATAGAAGAAACTCGCCAATATCTGGGCGCGACCTCTCTGTCTTTTTTATCTATCGACGGAATGGTAGAAGCCACAGAATTGTCCAAAAAAGTATTTTCACTTTCCGCCTTTAATGGAGAGTATCCTTTGCCTATTTTTGAACACAAGAAAGAAGTGAAATATGACAGCTTGAATTTTAAAAATTAATTTAAAGATATGAGAATTGCTTTACTTATATCAGGCGGGGGGACAACGATGGAAGCAATTATAAAAGCTGCTAGGGATGGACAGCTGCCAAAAGTTCATCCGGCTTTAGTTATTTCCAGCAGTGAAAATGCCGGGGGCATAGAAAAAGCGAAAAATCTGGGTATAAAAGAAGAAAATATTTTAATCACAAAACCAAGAGGTTTTGAAGCCGAGGAAGATTTTGGAAAGGCGATAATATCCGAGTGCAGAAAAAGAGATGTTGATTTTATCGGCCAATATGGCTGGCTTGTGAAAACACCTAAAAATGTTTGCGAGGCCTATCGGGGAATGATAGTAAATCAGCATCCGGGGCCGCTTGATAATGGCAGGCCTGACTTTGGCGGAGCTGGTATGTATGGATTGCGGGTGCATCAAGCGCGGCTTTTGTTTGTGGAAAGAACAAAACACGATTTCTGGACAGAGGCGACTGTTCATCGCGTGACGGCCAATTTTGACGAGGGTAAAATTATAAAAAGGAAACAGATTCCGATATTGCCCGGCGATACAGCTGAAACTCTGCAAAAAAGAGTACTTCCAGCGGAGCACCAAGTGCAGATCGAGGTTTTGAAAGATTTTAGTGAGGG
>CAYZGS010000117.1:0-2366 GCA_964478145.1 uncultured Candidatus Saccharibacteria bacterium
TTTATAGACAGCGAGACCTATAAAAGCACTGCGATTCGGATCGTATTCAATAGATTTTATCTTAGCGGGAATTTCTTTTTTATCATACAAAAAATCAACTTCTCGATACAGACGCTTGTGCCCGCTACCTTTATGTCGCATGGTGATACGCCCAGCGCTGTTCCTGCCAACGGAGCGTCTGAAACCATAAGTAAGAGATTTAGTCGGCCTGGATTCCGTCAAAAACTCGCGATAATTTATATTTGTCATTTGCCTCCTTGATTTGGTTGTGGGTTTGTATTTTTTCATAACATTAAATTTCATTTATTTTATCCTCCTTCTTCAAATATACAACCGCTTTTTTGCCTCCTCCCTTGGTTCCCTTTTTACCTTTGAAAATGATATTTTTGCGCGGGACGGAAAGTATATTTATTTTTACCGGTCGGACTTTGTAAAGTGAAAAAATAGCTTTTTCTATCTCTTTCTTGTTGGTGGATACCCCCACGTTAAAAACATAAATATTCTGGGCGGAAATGTTGCTCGCTTTTTCAGTCACTCTTGGATTTTTAATTGGATGTTTATTTATCATTCTATTTTTAAAAATTAACCTCGTGATTCTAAAAACTTTATGCTTTCCTCCGGATTTTCTATTAAAATATATTTATGCCTCAAAGCATCAAGTGGATTTAAATTTTTTAGAAATATTATTTCAAGCTGCGGCAAGTTTCTGAGGCTTTTCTCTGTTTTTTCGTTTCTCTGGTATAAAGCGGCCAAAACTTTGATTTTCGGGGAACGGGCAATGGATCCGAAACCTGGGATTTTTGAAAGATTTTTCACGATTTCCAGCGCTTCTTTTGTTCTTATTTCAGGCAAAGCGAGCGAGTCAATAAATAAAATTTCTGCATCCTTGCTCTTTCTTGAAAGAACGGAAAAAAGGGCTTGAGCGCGCATTTTTTTTGAAATTTTTCTTTTATAATTTTTTTCGGACAGCGGGCCGTGGGTAACACCTCCGCCAACCCAAATGGGGCTGCGGGTTGAACCATGACGGGCTCGTCCCGTTCCTTTTTGTTTCCAAGGCTTTCTGCCTCCTCCGCTCACTTCTCCGCGATCCTTCGTGTCAGCCGTACCGGCGCGTTTATTGGAACGCATCCCCTCCACCACTTGATGCACCAAATCCGCCCGCCACTTGGCGGCAAAAACCTTCGGGGACAAATCAACCGTCCCCACTGAAATCCCTTTTTGGTTGTATATTTTCGCTTTCACCTCGGTATTAAAATTTTATCTGCTGATAATCTCCGCCAGCGTTCCGCGCCTGCCGGCTATTGCTCCCTTGACAAGCATCAAATTATTTTCTTTATCCACCAAAACAACCTCCAAATTTTTTTGGGTAATTCGGTCTGACCCCATTCTACCTGCCATCTTCATGCCTTTGGGAACATGAGTGCGCAAACCCCCACCGATAGATCCAGGCTCTCTTTCAGAATGCTTCTGTCCGTGAGATCTGGGACCGCCATGAAAACCGTGGCGTTTTACAACGCCCTGGAAACCTTTGCCCTTGGAAATGCTTGAAACCTGCAATTTATCCCCGGGGGCAAAAAAAGAGACATCAATAGTATCGCCGACTTTTACATCGGTTTTGTCCAAAGGTTTCAACCTAAATTCCTTTATAATTTTGTAAACTTTGTTTTTTACGCCGGATTCCGCCGTTCCGCCCTTTTTTAGGGAGCCGAAACCAACTTGCACGGCATTATAGCCATTTTCAGATTTTTCAAAGATTTTTGTTACGGTAACCGGTCCTGCCGAAATAATTGTCACCGGGAAAACTCGCCCTTCTGGGGAAAAATATTCCGTCATATTTTCTTTTTTCCCTAATATAAATTTCATAACATCTTCACGTCAATATCCACCCCGGAAGGAAGAGACAAATTGGTAAGCGCTTCAACCGTTTTGGCATTTGGATTGATGATATCAATTAATCTTTTGTGCACTCTTATCTCAAACTGTTCTCGTGTATTTTTGTAGATGAAGGAAGCGCGATTTACGGTATATTTTTTTATTTCGGTAGGCAATGGTACTGGTCCCACAATATTCGCATCATAACGCATAGCCGTATCTATAATTTGTTTCACTGAACTGTCAAGAATCTTGCTTTCATACGCCCGCACCCGGATGCGAAGCACTATTTTGCTTTCTTCTACGCTCGCTCGAGCTGATTTTTTTTCTTTTTTCGCAGAAACAGGCTTCTTCCCGCTTTTGGCGGAAATTTTTTTCACTCCGTCTTTTTGAGTCAAGACTTTTGATTTTTTTGTTTTTGGCTCTTTGGTTGACATGAGTATTAACCCAGAATTTTGGTGACTACTCCAGCCCCGACAGTTTTACCTCCCTCT
>CAYZGS010000118.1:0-2320 GCA_964478145.1 uncultured Candidatus Saccharibacteria bacterium
GCGAAAGAATTAAAGGTTGAGGAGGTTGTTCAATTTCTTGGACATATTGAGCCGGGAAAAGTTTATGAATACCTGATGGAAGCGGACATTTTCGTCCGTCCGTCTAGAACGGAAGGGTTGGGCAGTTCGTTTTTGGAGGCGATGGGCGCGGGTTTGCCTGTGATAGGCACGGCAGTGGGAGGCATTCCAGATTTTCTTAAGGACGGCGAAACTGGCTTATTTTGCAAAGTTGACGACCCTAAAGATTTGGCGGAGAAGATAAAAAAATTGATAACAGATGAAGAATTTGCCAAACGCATAGCCGAAAATGGCCGCCGTTTAGTTTTGGAAAAATATAATTGGGATGATATTGCCAAGCGAATGAAAAACTTACTATCACACATAATTCCTATCGCAAATTTAGGTGATAGTAATGGCGTTGGCGTTGACGTGAATACGCGCGTTTTAATCTGCACCGGTATTTATCCGCCGGACGGTGGCGGGCCTGCCACTTACAGCAAACTGCTTTTTGACGAGTTGCCGAAACGGGGAGTTGGAGTAAAAGTTTTAAGTTTCGGTGCGGTGCGACATTTGCCGAAAGTCGTCAGACATTTTATTTATTTTTTCAAGGCGCTGAAAATGGGCAAAAAAGCCGATATTATTTTTGCTCAAGATCCGGTTAGTGTCGGTTTTCCGGCAATGTTGGCGGCCAAGATTTTACGCAAAAAATTTATATTGAAAGTAGTGGGGGATTACGCCTGGGAACAATTTCAAGCGAGAGGTGAAAAGTTTATAACACCGGAAAATTTTCAAGACAAAAAGTTTGATTTTAAAACGGAATTACGAAGAAAAATTCAAAAGTATGTTGCGAAAAACGCCCATAAAATCATTGTCCCAAGTCAGTATTTAAAAAAAATAGTTTTAAGATGGGGAATTGACGAGGATAAAATCAAGGTGATTTATAACGCTTTTGAAGCCCCCGATTTGAAAGAATCAAAAGATAAATTAAGAAAAAAACTTAATTTATCGGGAACGGTTTTAATATCCGCCGGCCGGTTGGTGACGTGGAAAGGATTTGACAAGCTGATAGAAATTATGCCGGAAATAATTAAGGAAATTCCCGACGCCAAGCTTTACATAATCGGTTCTGGACCAGAGCTCGAAGCACTTGAGTTGAAAGTAAAAAGTTTAAAGTTGCAAGATAAGGTAATTTTAACGAATCAGTTGGAGCATAAAGACACATTGGAATATCTAAAAGCCGGCGATGTTTTTGTCCTCAACACCGGCTATGAAGGCTTTTCTCATTTTTTGCTGGAAGCGATGGCGATGGAAATACCGATAATCACCACGAATATTGGCGGCAATGTTGAATTGATTGAAGACGGAAAAAACGGGATTCTGGCAGAATATAATAATGTAGAAGAATTAAAGAAAAAAATAATTGAGTTGGCTAAAAACGAAACGCTAAAAAAGGAATTAACAAAAAAAGCGAAACAAAAAGTGGCGGAATTTGGCGTGGGAAAAATGCTGGAAGAAACAATAAAAATTTTGAAACAATGAAAATCTTGAATTTAAGTTTGGACAAATCAATATTGGATAAAAATTCCAAAACGGCAACGAGGATTGTTGAATACGGCGATTTGGCCGATAGTTATATCGTTGTCGTTCCGGACAAGGATTATAAAGAAATCAGACTTTCGGAAAAAGTTTTTGTTTATGGTTCGGGCGGAGGTAATAAAATTTTTCAATTAATAAATGTTTACAGAACGGCTAAAAAATTATTAAGGTGCGGGAAATTTGACGTTATCACCGTGCAAGACCAGTACTACTTGGCTTTGGTTGGCCGAATTTTAGCAAAAAAGTTTAAAATCGGGTTGGAATTGCAGATTCACGGTTTTGAAAAATATTCCGGTTTAAGAAAAATTATCGCAGACTTTGCGATATCAAGAGCAAATGCTATTAGATGTGTCAGCCAAAGGTTGAAAAGACAACTGATGAGAGATTTTGGTGTCAGAGAAGAAAAAATTACAGTAGCGCCAATTTATAGCGAGTCTGTAAAGTTCGTAAAGTCAAAAGTTTATAAAGTTGATAATGAAAATAATAAATTTGTTTTTTTGACTGTGGGTAGATTAGTACCGGTAAAAAATATAAGTTTGCAAATAAGAGCGATGGCCAAATTAGTTGAAAGTGAAAAGTCTAAAGTTGAAAGCAAGAAAATTGAGCTTTGGATTGTCGGCGACGGACCGGAAAAATCAAATCTAAAATCTAAAATCTCAAAACTAAAACTGGAAAACAACGTAAAATTGCTTGGCTGGCAAAATAATCCGGAGGAATTTTATTC
>CAYZGS010000119.1:0-2301 GCA_964478145.1 uncultured Candidatus Saccharibacteria bacterium
AACGCCAAATCAATTATTAATTAATTCCGTCCAAGCTATTGGTTAGAATACGGGGCTACAACCATAGTCCACTAAAAGGGACGTGTCAAGGGTAGAATAATTACGACACCGATTTTTAGGCGAAATTTTTGGCAACGCGCGAAAATATTTTGCGATAAGCAACATATATGACGACAATGACTAAAGTTAAAGCCCCCGCGGCATATAAGCCGTCAGTGATGGTATCTGCCAGATATATGTACGCCTGCCCGGAATAAAAACCCAGAAGCGCAAGCAAGATTGATTTTGGCGTAGTGATCAAAAGAGATATTTTTATATATTTTTTTAGTGACGGGTGAGATGCGGCGACCGCGATAAGTCCCGGGATTGCAATGAAGGGAGATAATTTTACTGCCAGCATTGTTTTTCCGAAATGTTCGTGCACCATACCGCCGACTTTCTCCATGCGTTCTTTTGTGATTCCTATGTAATGCCCAAAACGCTCTATTATTAAACTTCTGCTATGATAACCGATGAGGTAATAAATAATATCGGCAGTCAAATCTCCAGCAATGGCTATCAAGATAATTATTACAATATTGTAGTATCCTAGACCTGAAGCCACGCCGGCCGCTATGGTGACGAGAGGGCCCTCAACCAAAGTGGCAAAGAATAAAATAAAATACCCGTGGGTTATGACCCAGGGGACGAGAGCGGTCAGAGTAAATTCAGGCATGATTTATTTTAGCATATTTGCTAATATGAAATTATGGTTATGCTGACAAACATGAAAAAATCCAATTTCGGCTGGGTGTTAGTCCTCGCGCTTTCGCTCTTTCCCGTGATTTTATGGTTGCTTTCTTCACCATTCTCGTCAAGATTTAACGGTTTTGCCGGAAGCGCCGCCAGCTTTGGCCAGGTTTTCGGACTAGTCGGAGCCGCCATGTTCGCGGTTAACTTGATACTCTCCACCCGCCTGCGTTTCGTCGAAAAGATTTTTTTCGGCTTGAACCGCGTGTATTATCGTCATAGCCAGCTCGGGCAGGTCGCTTTCATGCTTTTGCTTTTTCATCCGCTCTTTTTATTGCCAAAATACGCGGGCGGTTCTTTCTTTCAGGCGGCGTTATTTTTATTGCCTGGCAGTAATTGGCCCATAAATTTCGGCTGGTTGGCGCTCGCGGGAATGATTTTGCTCATAGTCGCCACCCTTTATCTGCCGCTTCGGTATAATTTCTGGAAAGTGACGCATAAATTCTTGGGGCTCTTTTTCTTTTTCGCCTCGCTCCATATCTGGCTTATCCCGAGCGACGTTTCAAGTTATTTGCCTTTGCGCGTCTACATGCTAGGGTTGTCTATGCTCGGACTTTCCGCTTATGTTTATCACACTTTGCTTGGAAAATTTTTCACTAAAAAACTTCACTATGTCGTCAAGTCTGTCCGTCTTCTCAACGATAATGTTGTCAATATCGTAATGGAGCCATTGGGGCCCGAATTGCGATTCAAGCCCGGCCAATTTGTTTTTGTGAGTTTCAAGGGGAAGGGAATCAGCCGGGAAAGCCACCCTTTTTCCATCACTTCGAGCCCCGGCGAAAAAAATATCTCCATCACCACCAAAAAGCTCGGCGATTATACGGATAAGCTTGATAAAGTCCCAGTCGAGGCAATGGCAGAGGTAGAAGGGCCGTTCGGCGTTTTTTCTTACACTCTCGCGAAAAACAATCGGCAGATATGGATTGCCGGCGGCATAGGTATCACTCCGTTTGTTTCTATGGCCAAGTCCCTAAAGCCAAATGGCGATTATGATATTGACTTATATTATTGCCTTAGAAACGAACGTGAAGCGGTTTATCTAGAAGACTTGAAAAACATCGCCCAGGCTTTGCGCGGCGGATTTAAAATTATTCCTTTTTATTCGGATGCGGAAGGATTCATCAACGCTGATGTCATAGAGCGGGAGTCGGAGAAGCTGAACGACAAAGACATCTTCATCTGCGCTCCGCCGCCGATGATAGCGTCTCTAAAGGCGCAATTTCTGGCAAAGGGAATCAGTAAAAAACTGATCTATTCGGAAGAATTCGCTTTTAATTAAATTCCTTGATTCTTGGATTGGCGAGAGCGCTTGATTAGTTCTTAGTTATCTCCAATTTTTTCCCAAAATTGAGTTTTTTGCTAAAAACTGATAATCTTTAGTAGCTTAGCCCTCATCGTTCAACGGATAGGATGCGACCTTGCGGAGGTTGTGATGTAGGTTCGATTCCTACTGAGGGCACCTTAAACGAACTAAATGGTTTTGAAGAAGACAAGGAGTGGGCGTTGCGAAGC
>CAYZGS010000120.1:0-2294 GCA_964478145.1 uncultured Candidatus Saccharibacteria bacterium
ATACAAAATGCCAAAACCCTGCTGATCTTATTACCTTCAGCTTGCGGGGTAGCTTGCGGGGTAGCTTGCGGGGTAGCTTGCGGGGTAGCTTGCGGGGTAGCTTGTCCGACAAGCGGTAAAACAAATTTAAAAATATCCTCTTCGATAAGCTGTGGATCGTTTCCACAATAAACCCGGCAATACTTAAAAAGATTTCGCGTGCCGGATCCAAGCTCATCAGCTCTACCAATTTCCTTAAAGACACGAGCAATAGAAGGATTTTTTGGATAGGGAGTAAAATGCGACGGATCAATCATGCCATGCCCGTGAGGTTTATTGCTGTTCTCCGTGATATTAAAATCACCGTCTTCATTCCGCGCCCCTTCGCCCTGCCTGATAATGGCTTTTATCCTTAATTCCAGCATATTACAACTCCCCCTCAAACGCCTCGCGCAACACTGATTTTTTCAGTTCGTCCAAATCAGCCAGTTTTTGCTGATAGATAACTTCCAACTTTCTGGTTTCGGCGGAAAGGGTGTCGAGCTTGGCAATAATATATTTTTGTTCTGATGCGGGAGGCAAAGGGACGTCGATCTCTTTTAGGGTTTTGACTGAAGCTACATTTTTAATTGCGGCGCCTAGTGAGTGCTTTGCAAGCTGATCTTGAAAACTAAGACTTTCCATCCATAGTTTTAAAAACCGAGCAAGCAAATTTTTGTTCGGTGATAACTTCAATAACGCTTGATTAATAATTCCCTTACGTACGCTATCCGGAACAATTGCAACTTTTCCCATAGTACCTGAACAGCTCATTATTAAATCTCCGGGCGCCACTTCAAATCGTTGCATTTCATTGAATTTCTTTTCATCGATAAAATACCTAATGTCTTCAAACTGATTATAAATAGCATGCTGTTGCTCATAAACGGCTATTCCTTTTGGCTTGAAGCAGGATTTCTTTAAACTACCGCCAAACGGCCCGCGCACAAAGTTACAAACTTCGCCTAGTTTCTTCTTCTCCCACCCACCGCCAGGATTGGCAAAGACGCTCTGCAAATACGACTCAAAAAGTTCGCGGGAGTTTTGCAGATTCTTTTCAGCGTTTTCTTTTGCATCAACTACAAGAGAAAAAACTTTATCAAGCATACCCACAATACGTTCTTGTTCAACAATGGAATTGGGAAAATGAATCAGAATGTCTTTCAGCTTTGCCTTATTAAGCGTTTTACCCTTAACCTTAACATCACCTTTCGTCGCGGCATGCCAATCAAAATAACTCAAAAAGTGATACAAATAATTCTTTGAAATCTGCTTCTGATCCTTTGTAGACAAGGCGGCAATAGCTTCATTTGTATATAAATCTTTTCCAGCAAATGCCAACCGTCCCAAAGTTAACTTAAAACTAGCAAGGAGTGTGCCCTTTCTAACTATTTTTGATAATCCTGCGCCCTCATCGGAAATATACTCTTTACTATCCAAAACAATATTGCCTTCTGTATTTAAAAGATCAGCAATAGATAACCAAACATTATCGGTTTGTTTTTCTGCATCCCAGAAATTTTTATTCCCTCGATATGGTGTTTTACCCAACTCGATTTGACATAAGTCTCCGAGTTTTTTTATTTGCCAGTTATTTTTCATTTTTTGAAATAATATAATTTACAATGCTGAACATTGTACCAGCATATACCTTGCTTCTTTTTCATCAATTTTTAATTCTTTGCCGTTTTCAGAATGCCTAATACCTCCTTCGTCAGATATCTATCCATATTAATACTCAATAAAAATTCTAAAAAACATAAATCTTATTCCTTCAAATTTATAAAAGTTAATTAAGTTGTTTTTTGAGAACCACTATGTATGAAAAAAGTTAGTTTTTTAATTCCAGTACCTTTGAAAATCCACGATGAATTGCAAACGATCTTTCCGACTCCTCTTTCTGTGCCCAATCCCCTAATTTGAGTAGCATTTTTACATCATAACCGGTAGAATAAGCGTATCTTTCAGTCATACCGGAAGAATGTATACCGAGGAAACAGAACCATAGGAGTGTATTTATTGTTTGTTCTATTTTATCAGAAGGAATCTTACATTGTTGAAGTATAGCGACCAGCTCACTTTCAAACATCGTTCTGTGACCTTCCAGGAAACCGTAAAGAACATTTTCTAAGGTTGGAGATATATCGCGTATTTCATATAATAAACTCTCAAACAGGTCTCTAGTGCTCTGTCTCCTTAATTATTGATAATATCATAATGCCTGCCGAGTTTTTCACGGGCATTGTTCTTTGTAAATTGCCAGGTAATTTTAGTTT
>CAYZGS010000121.1:0-1072 GCA_964478145.1 uncultured Candidatus Saccharibacteria bacterium
AATAAGCGCACTCTCTACAAAAGTTGCGGTTGAAAAACTTTTAAAAATATCTATGTGGAAATTCAAAGAACCAAGCACTCCTAAATCCTGCGGGCAATCAATCCTTTTGGCGGCAATGGCAATACAGTCGCTATGGCCCGAACCATGATACATAGCCAATACCCCGGCACCGGCAATGCCGATTACGCTTAAAATGATTAATGTCGCTAAGAAAATCTTCATTATCCTAATAATATGCTCGCGTGCAGGCGAAGTCAAATCAAGCCCAAAAACAGCCCTACGGCTATTTGGGGGGTTGATTCTTCCATAAAAATTTAGGTTCTTAAAAAGTTTACACCATGGTATTCTAAAAATATGCAAACTCCGGTTCCGGATTTTATAACAAGATTGCGGCAAAAACAAAGCCGCGCCATCGCGTCCGCGATACTGATTATCCTGGCCGGCGTTTATCTTTTTACTTATCCGCCGGCAAATCATCTTAAAACCATTTATAGACAGTTAGAATCCCCTGTAGTTAAAGATAGAAATGGAAAAATTATTGAACTCAAACCCAACGCCAAAGGTTATTACGCAAAGAAAAACGAGGATGTGCCGGAAAAATTTAAAGACCTTTTGCTAAAAAAGGAGGATAGATTTTTCTATTATCATCCGGGCATGAATCCCTTCAGCCTATTGCGCGACATGGTGTCCTTTTTCACCGCAGGGAAACTCCGCGGATCAAGCACAATCTCCCAGCAACTGGTAAAAATTCTTCTGGGCGATGAGAATCGGCGCTCACTTAAAAATAAAATCATAGAATCGATTTATGCCTTATCGCTCGAGCTTCATGCGTCCAAAAAGGAGATTCTCCGCATGTATATAAATTCGGCGTATTTCGGGAACCAGGCCCAGGGCCTGGAAGAGGCAAGTTTATTTTATTTCGCTAAAGACCCAGAATCGCTGACTGATCAAGAAATTCTTGAACTCCTGGCGGCGCTAAATTACCCCTCTGGCCGCTATCCGGGAAGCTTACAAAACAAAAAAATCTTGCCCTATTTAGCAGGTGTTTTGGGGATTGACTTTGACAAAAAAT
>CAYZGS010000121.1:1082-2292 GCA_964478145.1 uncultured Candidatus Saccharibacteria bacterium
GGGCTGAAAGAGTCAAAAATACAGACAACCCCCGAAAAGACAAAGCGTCTTTTGAAATAAATACCCTGGGAATTGACTGCGCCGCTTACTGTGAACTCACGATTGACAGCACGCTCACGGAAACAATCCGTGAAATACTCGCCTGGAATTTAAACCTTGCGTCATTTGCCAATGTTGATAACGGAGCAATTGTCGTAATCAAACTTCCCGAGAATGAATTGCTTTCAATCGTAGGATCTCCGAATCCGGATTCTCCTGCCGAAGGAGCCCAAATTAACATGGCGCTACGGGCGCGGCCCATCGGATCTACCGCCAAGCCATTTATTTATCTAAATGCTTTTGAAAAAGGCGCCTGTCCGTATTCTTTGGTTGAGGACCGAGAATATGCGTATAAAATAGGAACTGGATTTGCGTTTTATCCTAAAAATTATGATGGCGAGTACCGAGGCACTGTAACCCTGCACGAGGCACTTTCTAATAGCTTGAATGTGCCGAGCGTAAAAGTCCTGGAATTTGTCGGACTTGAAAAAATATACGATTTCCTGCGAAATGATCTGGGATTCAAACCAATCCAGCCCTTGGAAAATTATGAATTGGGAATTGCGCTTGGGGCGCTAGAAATGGATCTTTTAACGCTTGCGCATTATTTCACTATTTTTCCAAACGAGGGAATCTTGCGCCCGCTTAAAATCAGAATGGGCGCGCCGGGGTTCTTGGCAACGCCGCTGAGGCCTGATATGTCCACAGAAAGAAGCGCGACGCAAAAAGAATTTATAGACCTCATCAACAAAATTCTTTCCGATCGCGAAACCGCCATTGATCAATTCGGCATGAAATCGAATCTAACTCTCGCCCACCACGATTATGCCTTAAAAACAGGAACATCTCGTGACTATCACGACAGTTGGACCATCGGATATACTCCTGATTTTCTGGTAGGCGTCTGGCTCGGGAACAGCGATAACACCCCCATGCAAAAAATTTCCGGGCAGATATGGCATGATGTAATGGAGATTTTATTAAATTCTTCCTACAACCAAAGAACTCCTTTTCATTTTGATTCCCTGAAGGAATTTACTGAATCCGGAACCATAGAGTATGGGCTTAAAGGGGATAATTACGAAAAAATCCGCTATATAATAAAAGACGGCTTTCGGAAAATGATCCTGCGCCCTCATGACGGAGATCAAATGCTTCTTGAAAAAAATAC
>CAYZGS010000122.1:0-2264 GCA_964478145.1 uncultured Candidatus Saccharibacteria bacterium
AGAGTGCTTACCCAAAATACAGTCAGGGACGGTAAAAAAGCCTGAGTAATAATTGTCTGCGATGTAAATTTGTTGGCAAGCCAGAGCATAGTCGTTGTAATATCCCCTATTGGAGAGAAAGCACCGCCGGCATTGGCAGCAATAACAATCGCTGCCGCTGATTTCAGGAGATTTTTGCCGCTGAAAAACCTGCCTGCTATCTGCAAAAAAACGATAGTCGTGGTTAAGTTATCGAGGAAGGCTGAAAAAATAAACGTGAGAAGAGCAATAATAAAAAAACTGGGCTTTATCATCAAGGTGAAGTTTTACCAGCTGCGAATAAATATAATCAAACAGTCCATAGTGGGTCAGGATTTCCACCAATGTCATGGCTGACAGAAGAAAAATGACCAAACCAAAGATTTCACTGCCTGCCTCGGACAGTGCCAATCCGATTTCGTTGTTGCCGCTTATAATTACTAAAAACCACAAAAATACACCGACAATCAGACTAATTGATGTCTTACTTATCTTCAGAACATGTTCCTGTGAGATAGCTATATAACCGGCAAGAAAAATAATGATGCTTAGAATTTTAATCATGGCTTCTTTCTACCCGTTTCTCACGGGTATAAGAAGACCCGGGAGAGTTAGGGGGAAGGTAAGTGTGACGCTTGACTTTCGTCAGGTTCTTCTTCCATATATTTGTATTTTAACCTGCTAACCTACTTTCCACAACGACGGCGGGTTTTTTATGACTCTATCCTAAAAGAAGGTTTAGCTTTTTTTGATGCGCCAGGATTTTTTTAAAACTTAAATATACCGTTATGGCAATACCGGCGCCCAGTATAAATTCCAATGTTTCCTCGGGATAATTAGACAATTCGGGAATAGCCTGAATAAGCCTGGTAACAGAAAAAATGAACATTAGCAGAAAAAAATTCACTGTATACCACGGAGGAGAAAAAAATTTAAGCAATTTCGAGATTACGCTTTTCGGGAAATACTTTATTGCCAGTTTTGCCCAAACCCATCCGCTTGCACCGCAGAAAGTAAGAAGAGCGAAAATGTGGTAAATATAGATCATGAACTGTTGGCTGTTATGGAAATTAAATTCTTTCTGCTGATTCTGAAATGCCAGGTCCTGAGGCGTCCGAAATCCGATTATTCTCTGTCCCCATGAAATCTCTTCCGCAGCAATTACAAACGATCCGATGGTAATTAAAATATACAGGAAAGCATAAATAAATTTAGTTTTTCCGGATATTCCCGAATCCTTAATAATTATTCCGAGACTTCTTAAACCAAAGAATACAGCGGCTAAATAGGCTATGAAAGTCAGATATTCAATCGCGGAATCCTCGACTTTGAAATAATAATAGAGACTAGGATAATAGAGCCAAAAAGCGGTTACAAAAGCCAATAACCAAACCGGGGAAATTAAGAGCACAAACCTTATGTTCTTTTTTATAAAAGAAAAGTTCAGCGAAAGAACTGAATACAAACTTAAAATCAGTCCTATCAGGATTGATAAATCAGGATGAATATGAAGAGAAGAAAAAATATAGTTTGCCGGGGTAAGAATTTCAATGAGGGTTAAAACAAGTGACAGGATAAGACTGAAAAGCGCTGAAATAGTCAGAAAAAATATCCATTTACCGGAAATTCTTTTCCCGATATTCTGATAAATCAGAACAAAGCATGTAAACAAGACGACAAAAATAGGGTGAATATGAAAATGTTTCGTTATAAAACCTGAATAGGTAACGGATTCAGTGAAATAAAGAAGTAACGAAAAAACGATCAGAAATAGTGTGACCAACATAGCGAAATTTTATTTTCACACGGCAATAATCTTTTTGAAGTATTGGTGTATTCTTTCTAAGGCATGAAGAAGTAGCTATATTCGTCGAACGTAAAATGGCCAGATGGCTTAATTAATAAGATATCTGCTGTTTCCCATGCGCTCATTTCCTCTGAGATTCTGTATTCCGCATTTTTATCGATAGATCCCTTCTTGTCGACTATTATGGCGTTTTCACTTCGGGTCGTGTCATTGGTATGTTCCACTGCATATAAGAGAGCCTACTCATCCCGAACAAAACCGTCATACCCAAGATTTCCGGTAAGCGCTTGCAATGTGGTATTTGACATAAACGAGTCGGGTAGAACTTTTGGACTTCTGCGGAGAGGGCGAGATTCGAACTCGCGAGGACCTTGCGGCCCTAGCGGTTTTCAAGACCGCCGCACTAGACCAACTATGCGACCTCTCCTCTGTATCAAGG
>CAYZGS010000123.1:0-2235 GCA_964478145.1 uncultured Candidatus Saccharibacteria bacterium
GAAAAATCGTCTCTGTTCGCACCTATATGTCGCCATATATGGGTATTACCCATTACCATTCCCACCCCAACTAAGGTTAGGGCTCGCTGTGTTCGGACTTTCCTCCCCAACCAGAGGTTGAAGCAACTATCCGATACAGAACCGGTTTGATTGTAAAATAAATATATAAAAAAGTAAAGCCCAAAAAAATCGTCTTTCGGCAAAAAGCTTGCTTTTTTGCCACCAGTATGCTATACTCGCTGTGTGAGTGTGAGGTAAAACTTACATTTATCGTGAACGATGTATGTGCCGCAGAAGCCCCGCCGCAAGGCGGGGCTTCTGCTATTTCTCTTTGAAATTATTTTTAAAGATGTGTTAGAATGACAAGACTGTATGAAAATAAGATATCTTCTTGGCGTAATAGTTTTATTAATTGGAATTTTGGTTGGCATCACTTATTATTACGGGCTAGATCCGTCTCTTTTGACTAAGCTGTCTTTTTACAAGAATCTGGCAAATCCGAATGTTTATATTGTTCAAGTGTGGGAGGGTTTGAGAAAAGAAGAGGTGGCGGAAATAATGGCAATAAAACTCGGCTGGGACAATACCGAGAAATACAATTTTATAAACGCGCATCTTGCTCTTGGCAACGCGAATTTAGAAGGCCGTTATTTTCCGAAGACTTATTTGATTGATAAAAATGAAAGTCCGGAAGAAGTCAGCGCCATCATGTTCAGCGAATTTTCCAAGCAAACGGAAAAAATAAAAAAACCGAAAGAAATAATAAATGAAAACACTGCCATAAAAATCGCTTCTATTATTCAGCGCGAAGCGGGAGGCAAGAGCGATATGAGACTGATATCGGGAATCATTTGGAACCGCATTTTTGGCGGAATGAAATTACAAATAGACGCCACCTTGCAGTATGCCAAAGGCAGCAAAGAAGAAGGATGGTGGCAGAAGATTGATCCGGAGGACAAAAAAATTGATTCTTCTTACAATACGTATTTATATGATGGCCTACCGCCCGGAGCCATCGCCAACCCAGGGCTGGATGCCATCTCAGCTGCCTATAATCCGCAGAAAACAGACTGCCTGTTTTATCTGCATGACAAAAACAGGAAAATTCACTGTGCCAAAACATACGAAGAGCATAAAAAAAATATAGAGAAATATTATTAATTTTAGGGAGACAAAACAAAAAACCTCTAACGAGCAGGTTTCCTGCCCAAAAGAGGTTTTATTTATTTTTTCAAAAGTCTCTTCAATAATTTTTTATAAAGTCCTTTTTCTCTTTCTGGTCTATTATTACAAAGATACAAAAAACGACTAATTAAGCCAATTCCTTTCAGCATTTCTATACTCCATACTGTTATTGAACAATTTGTTTATTTCTTCTAGGTAAAGTATAGCATACTTTGCGTTTTTTAGAAGTATATTATTTGAGTGCCTTTGTATATTTATATAGTTTAATCAAAAAAAATAAAGAGGTGATCACCTGACCACCTCAAAATAAAATTCTTCTAAAATTTTCTGGTACCAAGATTCTGGGAACTCATTTATCTCAATTCCCAAACTTTGGATTAAGTTTCTTTCCCAAACAGACCCCTCTGAGGTATGCCAATTTGGTAAGAAAAAAGTCCTTTTTATCTTGCCAGACTGAAAAATCCCCTTGTACAGAACATTAAGTATTGGCTTGCAATACTTTTCTGCCCCGTTAATCTTTTTCCACTCAATTTTCAAAGGACCGATGGCCTTTTCAAGCAAGGTTTGATCAAATGGGTTAAGTTTTTGAACCCTTAATTCAATTACACACCTATTGAAAATTTTTCTGTTTTTCAACTCATCACCAAACCCTCCGGTAGTTATTGGTCCGCAGAGCTGGCTCAATTCTTGTGGCATTGTTTCCATGACAGAAAGGGCAATTTCTGTCACTCTTTCAAACGTCTTTGCCTGTTTGAGTTCAAAAATGTGCCTGTCTTTCCAGTATGGACAATACCAATACGAGGATAAATCTTTATTAAACAATTCAACCTCCATTTTGTTTTTTATTTGTACTTTTATGTTCTATATTAGTTATTTTAAAAACAAAGTCAATTTTGAATATGGTGGTGAATGTCCAAATTGCGAGAATTAAAAAGCTCTTGGTTGATGTAAATCATACAATCATACCAAGAGCTTTTTTTAAATGACTTATATATAAACTCTGAATTACGAAACTCCCAATTTCCCTTAAAATGAGTTAAAATACAAAAA
>CAYZGS010000124.1:0-2160 GCA_964478145.1 uncultured Candidatus Saccharibacteria bacterium
TAATGTATTGATTTTAGCTTCGTCAATCAACGCCTTAATCTTTTCCACGTAAACCCTATAAATTCTCAATACTCAAATATCACTCGGGACTGCAAAAATGTTTATCTTTCCTATTCCATTGTGGAAGGAGAGGATGTATATTATTCAAAAAATGTTGATAGGTCAAGACAGATTTATGATAGTCTTACGTTGACTGATTGCGAGAAAAGCGCCCATATTGTCTATGGAATGAACAGTTACAACACTTTTTATTCGGTGATAATTCGGGATTGTATTGATTCAATGTTTTTATTTGACTGCAAAAATTGTTCGCATTGCTTTATGTCGGCAAATCTTCGAAATCAGCAGTATGTGTTTCGCGGGCAGAAATATTCAAAAGAAAAATATCAGTCACTGATTAATGAAATAAATATTGGCAGTTATAAAGAATTACAAAAACTAGTGGTTGAGTTTGAGAAAATGAAGTTGGAGGCAATCCATAAATATGCCGATATAATACAGGGGGTCAAATCCACGGGCGACGCTTTGGTAAATGTCAAAGACGCGAAAGAATGTTTTGAAGCATATGACATGGAGAATGTAAAATGGGTCTCCCGTAGCTTTTCTTTGCGGGACGCGTACGATTGCAATTACAGCGGGTTGCATTCTGAAATAGTGTATGAATATATTTCCGGCGGCAAAGGACAAATGCGAGTATTCTTTTCCGTAGCGGCTACCAATCCTTTGCAAGATTCGTATTACACCGGTTGGTGTGGAGGGTCAAATCTATTTGGATGTTTTGGCGTCAGAGACAAAAGCTACTGCATATTGAACAAGCAGTATGAAAAAGTTGAGTACGAGAAGATTCTTTCTAAAATCATTGAGCAAATGAAAACATTGCCTTATGAAGGAAAAAACGGAAGGAGATATGGTTTTGGAGAATTTTTCCCTATAGAACTTTCGCCTTTTGCGTACAATGAATCGCTGGCCCATGAATTTTCTCCTTTACCGGAGCAAAAAGTAAAAGAAAAAGGATATATATGGAAAGAAAGCGAAAAAAAAGACTATAAAATAACGATAAAATCCAGCGATTTACCAGATAACGTATCAGAAGTGGGTAATAATGTCTTAAAAGAGATAATAGGGTGCGAGCATGAAGGGAAATGTTCGCATCAATGCACCAAAGCTTTTATAATACATCCGGAAGAACTTGCTTATTACCGCAATACCGGACTTCCTCTTCCAAGACTTTGCCCGAATTGTCGTTATTATAAAAGACTGGAATATAGAAAGCCCTGGAAACTCTGGCATCGCTCTTGCATGTGTGACAAAAAAGGACATTTTCACGGAGAAAAACATTGCGAAGTGGAATTTGAGACCTCTTATGCTCCTGATAGACCTGAGATTGTATATTGTGAACGTTGCTACCAACAAGAGGTTTATTAGCCTTTGGCTAGTGTATTAACTACTTTAGTCAAATAAATTACTTTAGTTTAGTAAAGTAAATAAAGATATGGAATATCAAAGCGAAACTAAAAATTGTCAAAATCCCGAACGAAAGCAAAGCTTCGTACGAGGCAGGTTGCAAAAAGGATATGGAGTATAAACCACAAAACGTGATATGCCAAAACTGTAAGACTCAATTCACCATTGAGCCGGAAGATTTTAACTTCTATGAAAAAATTTCATCCGCCTCTGGCGGGAAAATTCCTCTGCCCACTTTTGCCCGGAATGCCAACTTGTAAGACGCCTATAATAGGGAAGTATACTAAATTCACAGTTGTAAATTAAAAGCTATAGCTTATAGTTTACAACTTGAACAATATTGGTTTGCTATTTTTTTACACTTTCAAGAAAAGCCCGGCTTGTTTCCGGGTCCAGTTTGTCTGTGACGATAATCATCAATTCTGTGCCAAGCCCCAAATCTTTTTTAATGTTTGTAAAAAGATGTTCATAAGGGAAAGGGGAGATCCAAACTGTATTTTTTATACAGGTAAAATTTGCTTTTTTCAAAAGATAGCGCAAAGCTTCACGCTCGTTTTTTCTGTCCTCGGGAATATCCAAGATTATGATTCTCCATAATCCGTCCCAGGTATTTGGCACAAGGACACCGCTTCCCTCAAGCTTGATGCAGTTTAGTTTATTTTTGCCTTTTTTCGTTAATTTTAGATAGCTTTTGTT
>CAYZGS010000125.1:0-2142 GCA_964478145.1 uncultured Candidatus Saccharibacteria bacterium
TCTCCTAGTCCGCCAAGATGAAGAGTGGCTGAAGAAGAAATAAAAAAAGCGCATGTATTCATAGTGTAAATATACGCGCTTGACCCTTATTTAAATTAAAGGTCTTGAAAAGTTTTTTGCATTATTGGAAGGATTTTACCTCCCAATTTCTTTTTTCCATTTAAACACAGGAAAAAAGAAATCAAAAAAACGACTGCTATTGCAAGAAATATTCCTTGCAATAGAGATGGGCTATCCACCAAAGTGGATCCCATAAAAGAAAAAATAATAGTACCTATCAACAAAAGATAAGTTATAAATTCTTTTTTCATTTTGATTCCTTAACTTAATTTTTAAAAGAAGTGTTTGTATATAGTATAACAAGCATATGATATACTTCAACACTATACTAGCATATTTATATTAACTTGTCAAGCTTTTTGGGTTGCAAAAAATTAATTTGTATGTTATAATTTAGCTAGATAAATAAGCAAAGTTCTTTAATTTTAAAGGAGTATTAATGTATAAAGAAATTTTAGAGATAATGGCCATCTTTAGTATTATAGAAATAATTATTGCTATTGAGTTAGGTTGGTTGGTAAAGAAGTTTTTATTTAATGATGATAAAAATTTCTATAAGATATTTCTACTAATAGCAGTTATTTTTATTATATTAAATGATATAGCTATGTTCCTTGGTTTTTTACCACTAAAAAACTTTTTATTTTAAATTTTTTGTGGCACAACTCTCGTAGTTGTGCCACTTTTCATTTAAATCATAGAATATTTGAGTGCATTTGTCAACTGTGACCCTACAGAGAATCGGACTCTGATTTTATCCTTGAGAAGGATACGTCCTGACCGTTAGACGATAGGGCCAAATTTTTATAAATTTGTCGTTATTGGACGCTTGCCCGTCCGTAGTTTTGACGAAGGCGGGATAGGGCCAATATGGAAATAATAACATTTTTGATATAAAAATAAAACGCATTTCACTGAGATGCGTAAAATTAAAACATTAAAACTATTTTTCTCGTGTTTTACACTATAACACGAGACAAGGATGGATGGGAAGGAAAAACATGTATAGAACATCGTACCACTTTTTTTCTTTTTTTCTTTTCTACCCGAGGGGGTTTAACACTGACTGAATCGCGCATGTTTCTATACCCCCGCAGTATTTTTTTACTACTGCTAGTGTGAGGTTTAGCCATTTTTATATCTCCTAAAAAAGTTTTTTAAAAAAGAATAAGGTAATCAAACCTATGCACACCATACAGTATATTAAATAAATTGTCAACAAAAACTGTGAAAAACCATTAATTTCTTATTCTTCCAATTTTGGCTTTTCTATTGAAAGGGTAGAAAGTTCAGGTGAAGTGCCAGCGATACGGAGCACATCTTTATCAACCTTACCCCATTCTTTTTTTGAAGTATTGTAATGATTTACTACTGTGCCTAAGGCATTACCCAGTTTGTCATGATATTCATCGAAAGATTTTAAATGTTTTGTTAATTCGCTAACTCTTTTTATTATTTCTTTTGTTTTTTCTTCTATGTGCATAGCCCTTAATCCTTGGAGGACAGTTTGTAAGTATGCCAGAAAAGAAGTAGGCGAAGTAATAATAACTTTATATTTTCCTGCAGCACGTTGGATTAGATTTTCGTTATCTTCTCCTGCTCCAACTTTATTTGTTAAAAGATCATAATAGATAGCTTCGTGTGGAATAAACATAAAAGCAAAATCTGTAGTGTCTTTTTCTGGTTGGATATATTTTGCAGTTTCGGTAATTCTGTTTTTTAAATCATTTACAAAAATTGTTTCTAATTTTTTCTTTTCGACCGGATTAGTCTCTTCTACCATTTTATTATAATTTTCCAAAGAAAATTTTGAATCAATTGGAATTATTTTATCTTTTACAAATACTACAGCATCTACGATAGTTCCATCGGGAAACGAATATTGCATTTGATAACTTTCAGGGTCAAGAACATTTTTTAAAACTGTTTCTAAATAATATTCACCTAATATGCCACGCTGTTTGGGATTTTTCAAAATATCTTGTAAGTTTTGAAGCTGATCAGCGAAAGAAATGACTTGTTTGTTAGTTTCGTCTAATTTTGTTAGTTTTTCTGTCACATCTCTGATTATTTTATTGGATT
>CAYZGS010000126.1:0-2111 GCA_964478145.1 uncultured Candidatus Saccharibacteria bacterium
TGACAATATATTTTAAAAGTATATCATAAACACTATGCTAAGGCGTATAGAAAGCGGAATAACAGCTAGAGGGCTTAAATTTGATTACTTACTATGGGTTGAAAAGTTGGCTTTTAGATTTGGAATAAAAGGCATTATTTTTACAAAAAATGACGGTAGTGTAAAAATAATAGCGGAAGGAGAAGAGAAAAACTTATTAGAGCTTGTAAAAAAAATAGAAGGGGGCATCTTTTCAGGTCGGTAGAAAATTTTTATGTAAGGTGGACAGAAGCTAGAGAAGAATTTTTAAATTTTCATGTCATTGACAGGTATTAACAATTAACTAATATATTAATATGAAAAAAATATGTAAAAACTGCAAAAAGGATTTTGAAATAGAAAAAAAAGATTTGGATTTTTATGCGCGTGTAGACTCGCCAACTCCGAATTATTGTCCGGAGTGCAGAGCCCAAAGACGCTTGGCTTTCAGAAATGAAAGAACGCTTTACAAGAGAAATTGCGACCTATGCCAAAAAGGCATTATTTCCCTTTATCCTACAAACACCTCATTCCCCGTCTACTGTCACGATTGCTGGTGGGGAGATAGCTGGGATGCGAAAAATTTCGGCATGGATTATAATCCCTCAAAAACCTTTTTCGGTCAATTTACACAATTACAAAATAAAGTTCCACGCTTGGCGCTCAACGTTCTAACAAGCACAAATAGTGAGTACACAAACAACTCCGGTGATAATAAAAACTGTTATCTAATTTTTGCCGCAGAACAAAATGAAGACTGCTTGTACGGTAGACTCATCCAACATTGCAAGGCATCCGTGGATTGCGCATTTTTATACGATTCCGAACTTTGCTACGAATGTATAGACTGCAGAGGACTTTACAACTCTGTGTTTTCTGAAAGATGCCAATCCAGTACGGACCTTTTGTTTTGTTTTAATATGCGTGACTCAAACAACTGTATTTTTTGCACGAACGGGCGCCACCTTTCCAATGCAATTCTAAACAAAAAATATAACAGAGAAGAATTTCTAAAGAAAAAAGAGGAGATATTATCTTCTCGCGAAAAACTGGAAGCCGCAAAAAAGGAATTTGAAGAGCTGAAGAAAAGAGTAGTTGTAAAATATGCTTTCCAGACTAAATGCAATGATGCAACCGGAGATTATCTTTTCAACTGCCACGAGGCAAAAATGCTTTTTGACGCTTCTAATGCCAAAGCCTGCGCATACCTAGCGGATGCCGAAGACCCAATAGACACTTACGATTGTAATAACATTTATTACAAACCGGAACTTTGCTACGACTTGATGGGAATTCTACAATGCTATAAATCCAAGCATTCTGATTATATCTTTTACTGCAACGAAGTGGAATATTCCTCCAGCTGCTATAATACCACTAGCTGTTTCGGTTGCATAGGAGTTAAAAAGGGGGAATACATGATTCTGAACAAGCAATATGAAAAAGTTGAATACGAGAAAATAAAAAAGACAATTATAGAGAATATGAAAAAAGAAGGAACTTACGGCCAATTTTTTTCTCCGGAACTTTCCCCTTTCGGATATAATGAGACCTTGGCGCAGGAATATTCCCCAATGACAAAAGATGAGGCCGCTAAAAATAGATTCAACTGGCAAGAGCAGGCAACTGGCACTTATGGCAAAGAAACAATTAGAGAGAAAGAAATACCTGAAACGATAGAAGAAGTGACGGAAGATATTTTGAAAGAAATTCTGATATGTGAAGATTGCAAAAAGAATTACCGCATAACCAAGTCCGAATTTGATTTTTATAAAAGAATAAACATCCCTCTGCCCCGCAAGGATTTTGAATGCAGGCACAAAGACAGGATGGCCAAACGAAACCCCCGCAAACTCTGGCACCGTAAATGCATGAAGGAGGGTTGCCCAAACGAATTTGAAACTTCCTATTCGCCGGAACGTCCGGAAATGGTATTTTGCGAGACCTGTTACCAGCAAGAAGTATACTAATTGGTTCTTCGCTTTTTTACCTGACTCCATGCTTTGAATGCAGTTTCTCTATTTCTTTTTCTTCTAAGTTTTCTTTCTTTTCTTTCCCCCTATCCCCCATCGCTTTTAATTCGGCGTCACCGA
>CAYZGS010000127.1:0-2087 GCA_964478145.1 uncultured Candidatus Saccharibacteria bacterium
AAAATCACGAAGTCCAATTTGGTGCCCTTTATTTGAAAATGCGCGAACCTTCTTTGAACGAAATTGACCCACTGCCGCGCTTCGCGCGGCGGAACCGAAACTAAACGCTCTGGCACGGCGGAATTCCCCCCTTGAACCCCCCTTCCACCGCGTCCTCGCGGGAGGCCAAAATTTTTTCGCCGCCAATTCAATTAAGAAATGATTTAGCATAGTTATATTATAGTATAACCGTTGTCCAATAAAACAACAAGTGGTAAACTGTGAATAAGGGAATATGCAGGAAATATCCAAAAAGTTAGGCGTGAACATGAAAAAAGTCCGCGCCAAGAAAAAACTGTCGCAAGGAGCCTTGGCGCGTCTTTTAGAGGTCGATAAGGGCTATATAAGCAATATTGAGAGTGGAAAGAAAAATCCCACCCTTGCAACAATTCAAAGATTAGCTGATGCGCTTGGCGTGTCGGCTGATTTGCTTCTCAAATAAATTATGCAAAAATATCCTACCAAAGTAATTTTTTTCGATTTATATCAAACCCTCCTTGATGTGGAGTTAAGCGTCAATAATCCAAACCACGAAATTGAAGGATGGGATATTTTTGCAAAAACCCTGATCAAATATGGTAAGGAAGTTGGTGGCCTCGAATTTCAAAAGCTATACACCAAGAGGCGAGATGATTTTTATTCCAGTAAGAGCAAGGAAATATATCACCATAATTTATTTAATATAACATCGGATGTTTTACAAGAAGATTTGGGACTCAAGCTCTCGAAGGGAGAAATAACAGAACTGATTTATATTTATCGCAAAGCGAGCCGCGGCCATCTTTATTTGTATCCTGGTGTTTTTGATGCACTTTCTCTTCTTTCGAAAAAATATATTTTATCAACCGCCAGCCATACACAAGGTTCTTTCACGCAACTTGAGTTACGCGAATTAAATATCGAAAAATTCTTTTCCTATTTTGTGTATAGTTCAGATATTGGATTCCGCAAAGAGTCCACAGAATTTTATAAACATGCTTTGGAGATTGTGGAAAAGAAAGCGGTGGATTGCTTGATGGTGGGAGACAATTACGATGTGGATGTAATTGTGCCGCAAAAACTGGGCATTCGCGGGGTTTGGATAAAGAATCCGATTACTTCCAGCCAATATCCAATGGAGCAAGAACCATCTAACACTCTCAATCTTGAGAATTTTGAAAAACTGCCGGAGTTAATTGAAAAAATTAAACTACAAATAGATGAAAATCAAATTGCTGTTTCAACCTACAATAAAATTGCGCATCAATATACAGCCGTAAATTTTGATGATTCTAGTAATTTCCCTTATGTAGATAAATTTCTTTTACACCTACGCAAAAATTCACAGGTTCTTGATGTGGGGTGTGGCCCAGGCAATCTAGTTAGATATATTTTGAGTAAAGGGTATGAGGCCGAAGGAATCGATTTATCTGAAAAAATGATCGAGATTGCAAAAGAAAAAGTCCCTAAAGGAAAATTTACCTTGATGGATATGCGTCGCTTGGACTATAGCAATGGGTTATTTGATGGAGTTACTGCTATCTTCTCTCTTATTCATATTCCCTCGGTAGAGATTTCAGCTGTGCTCAAAGAGTTTAATAGAGTTCTTAAATTAGGTGGGTTCATGTTGTTAATAGTACAGAAAGGCGAAGCCGATAAAATTGTAAACGAACCATTTGATAAAAACGAGGAGATGTTTATAAATTTTTTCACCCGCGAAAAATTAACAAAATTTCTGACGATGGAAGGATTTAAAATTATTGAACAAACAGAGATACAAACACCAACTATACACGGATTTACTAAAAGTGATACAATTATTTATGTGATTGCAGAGAAAGTTTCCAACACTTAGCTTGAATTGGATTTTGGCGACGGAAAAAATTTGGCCTCCCGCGCCCTCGCGGGCGGCCAAGAATTTTTTCGCCGCCAAATTCCAGTTAAAGAATCCATATATGGGATTATACCTCCATATTGAAGAGTAGCGCAATAGCTGATAAAGTGCTAATATAAATTGTAAGAATTAGCAGCGTTGTTTACAGTTCCTTGGGATAAAAATAACTGATTAG
>CAYZGS010000128.1:0-439 GCA_964478145.1 uncultured Candidatus Saccharibacteria bacterium
GTGAATATGTCCCTGCTCCTTGCACACACCGCCCGTCAAACCACCCGAGCAGGGTCTAGATGAGGTCTTATTTTCAATAAGTTCGAATCTAGGCTCAGCGAGGAGGGTTAAGTCGTCACAAGGTAGCCGTAGGGGAACCTGCGGCTGGATCACCTCCTTTTTTTTTATTTTGGAATATTTTTTCCATTTTTTTAAATTATTGATGACAAACTTTATTGTCGTGCTCTATTGTAAACAGCAAGAAGCACAAACACATTAACGATTGAACATTAACTAAAAAATTCAAATAAAAATAATCAATAAAAATTATTGACCACAAATCAATAACTTGCAAACAAAGAAGTGATGGAGAAAAAATGAATAACCGATTAGCTGGATATATAAGCGCGGCAAGTTTAGCTGCATTGGTTCTTGCAAGCCCTGTAGCATCCGCCGAGAT
>CAYZGS010000128.1:449-2081 GCA_964478145.1 uncultured Candidatus Saccharibacteria bacterium
AAGGATGACAAGAAAATTTGCAAAAAATTTTCGCTGCCTCCTTTATTTTTTATTTTGGAATATTTTTTCCATTTTTTTATAATTATAAATCAAAGTTATTGAATTAAAAAATCAATAATTCGCAAACAAAATGAAAAAAGTAACCCTAATTGCTTTGATAGTTTTGGTTTTAACTTCCAGTGTAATGGCTACTGAACCGAGCAGGAATGGATGGTTAGATTGTTGCAGACAGACAAATAATAATGTCTCGATAAGATTCAATGTTGTTGGTGATGCGGGGCAAGACAAAGGATTCATTCAAATCGGATACATGGGAGAAGAAGTCAAAAATATTACAGTAAATGATGACATTTTTAAAAGTAGTCGAGTATGCTGTGATTATGTTTTCGACAAAAACCAATGTTTAAAGTGTGCAGATGAATTTGAAAAAGAAATTGGTTATCACAAAAATAATAAAACAAAAATTTATTTTATTGCATTAGCGGCAATTTTGTTTTTTGTTGTTATAATCTGGCTTATCGTTAAAAAATTAAAGAGAAAAAATACTTAAAAATTATCAACCTAAAAATTGATAATAAACAATCACATTGGGCCCGTAGCTCAACCGCAGAGCGCTGCCCTTGCACGAAGTTAATGCTTCACTGAAAGGCAGAGGCTTCGGGTTCAAAGTTATGCTCAATACTCGTTGGGCATATGAAATTCCCGACGGGTCCATTACAATCATTGAAAATACATTAACGAAAATTCAATACGATTAAAAAAATAATCATCAACGAGAACGACCTTGCACAGTAAAGGTGATTAAGGTAACCCGTTTGATTCGTTTGGACAAAAATTGAGTGCAGAACAAAAATCAGTTACGAAGTTCTGATTTTTGTTTTGCGAATAGGATTTTGACAAACAAAATCCGTGTTTGAGTCCAAAAAAATTTAAGAAAGTAAAAAACACAAATTCAAAATTTAACAAATTCACACTCATTAAACAAAATTTAATGACAAATGCCTTCCCGAGGCACAGACTGATCACTTGGGACGGTTAAGGTTGAAATTCATGAAACCATGCATAGGCTTTTGTCCTAGCACATTAAGCTAGATCCAGCTATTAGGTGGATGACTCGGCTCAAGCGCTGAAGAAGGGCGCGACAAGCTGCGATAAGCCTTGGGTAGCCGCACGTAGGCTTTGAACCAAGGATTCCCTAATGCGACTTCAGCATTAGGCCCGAAAGGGCAGGGAACGCAGGGAATTAAAACGTTTAAGTACCTGCAGGAAAAGAAATCAATTGTTCTCAAAATCTTCGGATTTTGGGAACCCCGAAAATCGAGAGATTTTCGATGGAGATGCTGTTAGTAACAGCGAGTGAAAACAGCAAAGGGCAAACTGAATCCATTGCAGAAATGCAAGGGAGATGTGGTGTTATGGTCCATGCGTTAAAGTCCTAATCTGGGAAGCCAAAGTCTTCTGGAAAGAAGCGCCGTAGAGTGTGATAGCCACGTAGGCATAACTGGGAAGGAGCTAGTATGGTAACCCGAGTACTGTTAACCGGATACTTAACAGGAACTTAGGAGGCATCAACTTCTAACCTTAAATACGTCTTGAGTCCGATAGCAAACTAGGGTACAGTGATGGAAAGTT
>CAYZGS010000129.1:0-2069 GCA_964478145.1 uncultured Candidatus Saccharibacteria bacterium
TCTAATTCTCCTATCTTATATCCCAGTGATTCTACTTTCTTAAAAATATGCGCGATAGATTCTAGCGCTTTTATGAAATTTTCAAAATTATTGCACTGGCTTCCAACATGAAAACTTATTCCTTCCACTACAAGTCCCGACTTGATTGTTTCTTCAATCAGTTCAGCCGCTTTTTCCGGTTCAATCCCAAATTTATTTGAAAATTTTACCAAGGAACCGTTGTCCGAAATTTTTATTCGGAGAAGGAGTCCAGCACTTGGACAATTTAATTTTATTTTTTTCATTTCTTCTGGGCTGTCATAAGTAAGAAGGGGCTTATACATATCCAGTTCCGGAAGAGAATCGGAACTTTTCACAGGATTAGCATAAATTATTCTCTTCCAAATAAAATCCGGGAGAGAAATAAAATCTCTCTGCAGGAGAGGGGTTAGCGTATCCAAAACCAACCTCAATTCCGCTATTGACGCAACATCAAAACTTGAACCCTCATTATACAATGTTTTTATTATTTCCGGTTCCGAATTTGCTTTTATGGCATAATAAACTTGGACTTTTGGAAGTCTTTTTTTAAATTCCCGGTAATTTTTCCTTATTCTTTTATGGTCTATAATCAGAAGAGGAGTTCCATTTTTCTGAGCTAATTTTTTTAAAATTGTTTTATTCATTTTTGTTATTAAGAAAGCGGTTTAAAACATTTAAATTGCCATGGATCTTTCCCTGCTATATGGTCTGGATTTTCTGGGAAGAATACTTTTCTATATTTAAGCGGGTTCCAATTATAAGGCTGGGAATGCAATTCTCCCAAATAAGATTTCGCTATTTCTAAAATGTAATCGTGAGGCAAATCATCCGGAAGACAAATTCCTTTTTTAGGATTTTCAATCATCCAGCTTACCGCTGAAATAATTCCAGCCGCTACTTGCAAGGTTGTTGCATTTTGTCCCGGAACAATTTTTCTTGCTTCCTCAATGCTTAAAATAGTTCCCGTCCACCATGAGCCATAATGATGCCCCATTAAAAGCGCTCCTAAAATATCTTTTCCCCCTGTTATTTCATCGCTCATTATTCTTAGATTTGGCTGTAAATCGCATCTCCTGGCTCTTAATTCAGCTAAAGAAGAAAGGGCTTCATGGCATGGCATATAGACATAATGGACGGTTGGCCTATATATCGGTTTTCCATTTTTCCAAATAGTTAATCTATCCGAAATTCCAAAGGCTTCACCGTGCCTTATAATCATTCCTTCTATTTCTCCCACTCCTGGAACAAAAGATCTGGCCCAAGTATTTATTCCCATTTGCGCCAAAGCTATCTGATTTTTTGGACCATTTTTATGCCGGTGCGCCAAAGGCGGATATGTTTTCTCATGCGTCCCCCATCCCATTTCAGCCGGCGCTGTTCCTTCTTCATGAAATCCGGCTATGCTCCAGGTATTTACAAACTCGCCGACCCTTTTTGGCTTATTTGTTATTTGGGTGTCTCTTTCGCTGCAATGGATCACTTTTATCCCTAATTTTTTTGAGAGTCCGGCAAAGTTTCCTTTATTTTTATATTTAACAATTTCTTCCGCGACACTTTTTGAAACTTTTTTATCCTTGATTAATTTCTCGGCGATATCAATCAAAGCTTTTTTAGTAAAATGGGAAATAAGTCCCGGATTGGCTCCGTGGTCAACTACCGCAGTCGGAGAATTTTTAGGCCAATTTTTTGATAATTCCCTAAGCCGCATTTGCCTATAATAAAGAGTTTTTTTGGTTACTTCTTTCTCTTTATAGGGATCCCATGCCTCTACGGAAGTGTTTATATATAGAACATTGTGCTTATGGCACCAAAGTACAATGTCATCTGCTCCTATATTCCAAGCAAGGTCTATTATCAAACTATTATCTCCGGCATATTTTGATAGAACTTGATTAAGATTTTTTTTGGTTATTTTTTCTCTGTGGAATTTAATCCCTGCTTTAATAAAGGGTTTCAGTTCTTTCGCCTTATCCTCAAGAACAATGATGGTTATTTTATTTTTTGGAACATCCAAATGCTTCAAAAGAATCGGAAGGGTGCATTTTGAA
>CAYZGS010000130.1:0-2055 GCA_964478145.1 uncultured Candidatus Saccharibacteria bacterium
TTCTTTTGGCGAAATTCGGGCGAGATTTTTGGCAGACTATTTTTTTGTCAAAACCATTCTACCTCTTGTTTTCCTGTTCTCGTCATTTGTATAATACCCGTTTAGCTTATCACTTTCAAGATCAAGATAGCAAAAACCTTCATGCATTCCACCACTCGGTGAGTTTTGCAATTTTTCACTTTTGGGTTTATTTCTAAAACCATAAATTAAAAACCAGCCTCCATTTTCTTTTTGTTTCAAGTTAGCGACAAAACTCTCCGAGTCGGATTCGCTAAATTGGCCAGTAATAAAAATAGAGGTGTAATTCTGCTTTATGATTATTTCCCCTGTTCCAGTCGTAATATAACGATCATGCTCGGTGTCGTATTTATATGAACTACTATATTCAGCTTTCCATTTACCGTTTAGATTTGGATAATCATGTAATCCAGCCAATTTAGCGAGTTGTGGAATGAAAAAATGTTTTTGCTTCCATAAAAATTTATCCCAAAATAAAAATACTCCAAAAATTATTAAACTGATAACACTTGCGGACAAAAATGGAATACTGACTTTGTGGTCCAGTAAATAAAAACCTGCGGTAAAAAAGACAATGAAAGTTATGAATGATTGGTAATTTTTCATAATAGGTTATTCTTTATTCCAGTTATCCCAAAGTTCGACGAGTTTTTGAATAGTCAAAACTGCGTTTGGTTCATTCCACTGTTCGGTCGTTTCTCCAAATAAAGGATGTAGCCCATTTTGGCACTGAAAATTACTTATGGGCTTTTCGTAAAGAAATTTCAAGACATTAAACACTGTATCATTATAACTATTTCCAAAAAGATTATCGGGAACATTATATATTAAACTTTGAAGAAAATAGGAGGGAGCAGTTTCCTTGGATAAAACATTATTGTCAATAAGATAACTTCTGGCGTTTTTTAGAATGCGAACAGTTGGTTTGAACCAGCCATTAGTCCTGCTTTCTGAATTTTTATCCTTTCCATTATTGAAATGATGATGAGGAAAATTTATAATCGGCTTCTTTGTCGCTTTGTGATAAAACTTAATGCCACGCTCTGATTTAAAATTATCCGTTCCTAAAAAATGTCTATACTTTCTAAATCTTACAACTGGCACTATGTCTGCTTTCAAGCGACCGGGTGCGGCTAAAAGTTTTAATGATTTATTTCCTGTGTCATTAACATAACGACTTTCGTAATAACTATTTAATGCTTTGATGACATCCGATCTTAAATTATCCCAGTCGTATGAGGCACTATCATATGAAAGATCATGAAGTCGCTTTTGGTCCGCAGGTAATTCGTGTGCATTGTGGCCAAAAGTAGTATTGAGTTCTACAACTAAATCTACATCACTATCACCTCTAATGTTGGTATCATTTTTATATGACCCTTGTAGATAAATTTCTATACTACCTCTACTAATACGATCCTTAATTGGCGACTTCTCACTACTAAGAGCATTTCGAATAGACTCATGAGTTGCCTTAGCGGTAACAGTTGCGCCTTGTTTAGACCATGTTTCTAGTTGTGATTCGGGGATAGACATAATTGGGGATAACTCATTATTGATTTTCTACTTTTGTTCTATTATAATTGAAGTGTAGTAAACAAGTCAAGTCTATATGTTAACAAAACGTCAAAAAGAAGTCCTCGACTTCGTAGAAAATTACACGAAAAAGAAAGGGTACTCTCCATCCTTTGAAGAGATCAGAAAACGACTTAAACTCGCTTCTGTTTCAACTATTCATTTTCATATCTCGAAACTCAAAAAGGGTGGCTATTTGGGGAATATAGAAAATAAAGCTCGTACCATTAGTGTTGCGTCTAAGGAACCCATGGTGAAAATTCCGCTTTTAGGAAATATCGCCGCAGGAGAACCAATAGAGGCAATACGAGAAAATGAATTTATTGCTGTTCCTAAAAATATATTGCCTAGCGGTGGCAATCTTTATGCTTTGCGTGTAATGGGCAATAGTATGATTGATGAAAATATAAAAGACGGAGATGTTGTCTTGGTAAAACAGCAGGATGTTGCAGAAAATGGAGA
>CAYZGS010000131.1:0-610 GCA_964478145.1 uncultured Candidatus Saccharibacteria bacterium
GAAGTAAGAGCCAAGCGGACCGGCTTCGCCAGTATTTATCGCTCCGTAAAACCTGAAGTAAACTTCTCCGGAAAAATACGGAGCTTTGTCAAAAATATATCCCTTTTCGTCCATAAAATAACATTCACCATCTTGCAGTTTTGCTGATTCCGAAAGCGGATTTTCATCCGGCAGTTTATCTTCCGGGCTGATTAGGTAATTTCCACACCAAGTGTATTTTGCCTCCCTTTCTGCAAGAGTTATTTCCAATGTCTGCAGATTTTTAAGGTTGAAGGATATATCTTTCAATATCTTAAATTTGTAGGCCAAATCATTTCTTATTTCTTTTTTGGGATAAAACAAAAAATTTGTTTTCGGAACAAATCCAAAATAATAGCCAGCCATTATGTTTTTAGCGGTTTCTTCAATTATTTTATTTTCTATTGTCTTATTGCCAGATATTTCTACATTTTGTATATTTAATTTTTCCGACCTGGAATAGAAAACCAAGCCGAACAGAACTGCCAGCAAAAAAACAAGATAAATTAATATCATATTTTTCAGCTTCTTATTCTTCTTTTTCCTTATGGCTAAAAGTCGCGGAGAATTTAAAATATGGCGGCTTTTTCTT
>CAYZGS010000131.1:620-2017 GCA_964478145.1 uncultured Candidatus Saccharibacteria bacterium
CCAACGGATGTTATTAATTTATTAAATCTTTTCCGCCCATATATTTTTTCAGGACTTCGGGAATTTTTATGCTGCCGTCAGCCTGCTGGTAATTTTCTACTATGGAGACAAGGATGCGCGGAGTGGCAATAGCGGTGGCGTTTAGAGAATGGACGTAACGTATCTTATTTTCGTTGTCTCTATATCTGATCTTGAAGCGACGGGTCTGAAAGTCGTGAAAATAAGAAGCGGACCCTATTTCCCGGTATTTTTTTTCTTTTGGAATCCATGATTCTATATCATACATTTTTACGTGTCCGCATCCCAAATCTCCCCCGCATGTCACCACGGTACGATATAGTATATTTAAAGATTCAATGAATTCTTCCATATTCCGGTTCATTTCCTCATGAAATTTCACAGATAAATCATGGCTGGCTTCGCAAAGAATAAGCTGCTCAAATTTGAAAAATTCATTAACCCTGATCAACCCTTTGACGTCTTTGCTGTAATTTCCCGCTTCCCTGCGATAAGAAGGAGAAAATCCTAGGTATCTTTTGGGCAAATCGCTTATTGACAGGATTTCATCCGAATGAAAACCCATCAATGGAATCTCCGCCGTGGCTGCCAGACCGTCATTGTCTTGGGTAAGGTAATAATCCTCGGCCTCTGCCGGAAGATGGCCGGTTCCATAAAAGTTGATTTTCTTTACGATGGCCGGAGGCATAATCAAATTAAAATTTTTCTTTAGGAAAAATTCTAGGGCGTGATTCCAAATGGCGAAACTAAGCGAGGCTCCGTCATTCATAAGATAATACCCCCGAAAACCATGGACTTTTGCGCCTCGTTCGAAATCGGCCATTTTTAAATTGACCATTAATTGAAGATGGTCTTTAGGCTCAAAATCAAATTTCGTCTGCTCTCCCCATCTTTTTATTTCCTGATTTTGCGACTCATCCTCTCCGTTCGGAACAGAAATATCTGGGACATTCGGGACCTGCAACATAATTTTTTGCCATTCCTCCATTGTTTTTTTTAATTTTTCTTCTTTTGCCTTGATGTCTTCTTTGACGGAACGCATTTCTTCAATCAGCTGTATTTTTAAAGCATCGTCTTGGTTGCGAGAGATATTGTTTGAAACTTTATTTACTTCAGTCCTTAATTCCTCTATTTCTTTCAATTGTTTCAGGCGCTCATCATCCAGAGCAATAAGCTTTTCTATCTCAACATTTATATGTTTCCTTTTTGCCCCCTCTTGCACTATATTTTTGTTTTCACGAATAAATTTTATGTCTAACATAAATTAGGTTCTAGGTTCTAGGGCTAGATTCTAGTATTATACATAATTACTGATATAATGAAAAGCGAGAAATAACTTTTAAAAAGCATTGCGCAGGCTGACGGGCCGAGCATGGCAA
>CAYZGS010000132.1:0-2002 GCA_964478145.1 uncultured Candidatus Saccharibacteria bacterium
GTATCCGGAACTTCGCGTCTATTCTTTTGATTATAGTATTGACCTTTCAGCCGTGAAAGCGATGCTTCATATCTATAAGATAGAAGATACCAAACTTCCTGCGCTGGTGATAGATGAAGATGTATTGACTGGTTTTCATGACATGGAAGAACTTGAAACTATCGTAAAAGAATCTTTTAAATTGAAAGAAATATCTGCCGAAGGCATAGATTCATCCGCGGGAACAGGTAAAAAATAGTTCTTAAATCCTGGAGCCGGCAGAAGGATTCGAACCCTCGACATCCACTTTACAAAAGTGGCGCTCTACCAACTGAGCTATGCCGGCGACATCTTTACTATTCTATACCCTCTTCTTCTTCTATTTGATGTTTGATTTTTCTGACTTTATGCTTATAGTCCGAAATCATTTTTAAGAATTTTGAGACTTCTTGTTTTTCTGATATTTCCTCGGTTAAGATATCTTTGTTTTTTTTAAATTTAGCTTTTACTTTTTTTGACAGCTCTTTCCACTTCTTTTTTGAAAAGCTGGAAGACTTGATGGAAAATTTAAGGGTCCAAAAAATAAGAATGTATCCGGCTCTTTTTGTGCCCTTCAAAGTCAGATTTTTAATCTTTTGCAAATCTGGAACAAAAAAAGAGGAATGATGGCTTTCGGCAGTCTGTCCGTTTCTGACCAGCGCCAGTTTGCGTCCGAGCATTACGATAATGCCAACCAACGATAAGAAAAATAAAATTAAAGATAAGGGCATAATATTTTATATTGAATAACGTTTTACCTCCCTGATTTCCGCTTTGTTTTTTTTCAACAGTTGGCCGACGGTCTCTGCCGGATTTTTTATAAACGGCTGATCTAATAAAGTTTTTTCCCTGAAGTAAGTTGATATTTTCCCTTCCAATATCTTTCTTTTTATTTCTTCCGGTTTATCAATGCCGGCAATTTCCTTTTGAAAGATATCAGCCATTGTTTTCTTTGCATCTTCTTTTATATCATTTTCGGAAATGTATTCCGGTTTCATAGCCGTTATATGCATAGCGATGTCCTTTGCCAATTCCTTGTCTCCTCCCTCTAAAGAAACTATTACGGCAGATTTATCATGGTGTACATAATTTCCCAAGATATTTCCTTCCACTTCATATGTTTCGCCAAGCTCTATTTTTTCTCCTGTTTTTTGTATAACGGGGTTAATCATTTCTTTTGCTTCTTTTCTCATTTCGCTTACCCCGTGCTGAAACGCTTTATCCGCCAGTTTGGAAAGCAAATTTATAAAATCTTCATTTTTGGACACAAAATCGGTTTCAGAATGAAGGGCAACCAGCACGGATTTTTTGCCTTCCGTCTTAATACAGACTCTCCCGTCCTTAGCTGTTCTGTCCGATTTCTTCAGAGCTATATCAGCGCTCGCCTTTTTCAGGATGGCTAGCGCTTTTTTCATATCGCCTCCCGCTTCCTGCAACGCTTTTTGACATTGCATTACAGAAACCCCCGTTTCATTTCTCAATTGTTTAATAAGTTCAGTAGTGATTTTAGGCATAAGTTTTCTTGATTATCTGATATTTTGGGCTTTTTTACTGTCTGCGGCTTCAATTTATTCTTCTTTCACAGGTACGGACACTTGCCCGGCTTTGTAAGCATTCAGAATAGATGCGGCAAAAAATTTAATGGATGGTATCCCGGCGTCGTTGCCTATGATAGGGTAATCAATACCCTTGATGTTTGAATCGGAATTTACCAATGCCACCACGGGTACATTTCTCTTTTTGGCTTCAGTGGCAGCTATATGCTCCGCTCTCGCGTCAATGACAAACAGGGCATCAGGAATCTTTTTTAGGCCGAGCAGGCCTCCATAATACCTTGAGAGTTTTTCCATCTTTTTTGAAAGGACCACCCTTTCTTTTTTTGTGTATTTTTCCAATCCGCCTTCCGCACTTTCCTTATTATACTTTTCAAGATCGGCGATTCTTTTTTTTATCTCTGTAAAATTGCTTAAAGTGCCTCCGATCC
>CAYZGS010000133.1:0-1965 GCA_964478145.1 uncultured Candidatus Saccharibacteria bacterium
CGGTTCGACTGACTCTCACGGTCGTCCCGAGCAAGGCCGAGAGACGACAGGGGACTTAGGTTATATTGTGAAATCTCCTGATTTGAACGAAGAACAGCATTCTCTGCTCCTAAAAACCCTCTCCCAAGACGGCAAAAGCATGCTTGAAGAAAAAAGTTTTAATTCCATTGGGCCTTCGGTAGGGCGCGAATTGACCAGAAAAGCTGTTATTGCCATCGTGCTGGTTTCACTGGGGATTGTTTTATTTATCGCTTTTGCTTTCAGGAGAGTTTCCTATCCTGTTTCTTCCTGGAAATACGGCTTGATGGCCATAGTCTCGCTTCTGCATGATGTTATCATTCCAATCGGACTTTTTGCCGTTCTGGGCCATTTTTATGGGGCTGAAGCTGATACTCTTTTTGTGGTGGCGGCTCTTACCATTTTGGGATTGTCGGTTTCCGATACCATAGTTATTTTTGATAGAATCAGAGAAAATTTGAAAAATAAAATTGGAAACAGTTTTGGTGAGACAGTCGGCAAAAGTCTGGATCAATCATATATGCGTTCTATTTTTACTTCGTTCACTGTGATTATAGTTTTGCTTTCTCTTTTCTTCTTTGGTCCAGAGTCCACAAAATATTTCGCTTTAATGCTTACAGCTGGAATGTTTTTCGGGACCTATTCTTCTATCTTTCTTGCTTCTCCTTTACTGGTGTTAATTGAGCAGTGGCAGCGCAAGAAATAGAAAATTTATAAACTAATTAAGTTTAAAGTTTGTATTTTCTATAGAAATTTACGAACTTTATAACTTTAAATTATTATATGATGTACGTTTATGTAGTTTTAGGTATTATGGTTTTGTGGATTGTTTTTGCTTATAACAGCTTTGTCAGATTGATCAATCGCGCCAAGGAAGCCTGGGCAGACATTGAAGTTCAGTTAAAACGCCGATACGATTTGATACCAAATTTGATAAATGCCGTCAAAGGCTATGCTGTTCACGAATCTTCCGCTTTTGAAAATGTGACCAAGGCTCGGGCTGCGGCTTTAGGCGCTTCCGGTATAGCGGAAAAAGGACAAGCGGAAAATACGCTGACCGGCGCTCTGAAATCTATTTTTGCCATTTCCGAAGCTTATCCGGAACTTAAAGCTAATCAGAACTTTTTGGCGTTGCAAAACGAGCTTTCCGATACGGAAAATAAAATCCAATCCGCCCGCCGATTTTATAACGGCAATGTCCGCGACCTGAACACTTCCATTGAAAGCTTTCCCAATAGCATTATTGCCGGCATTTTTAAATTTTCTAAGATGGGATTATTTGATATTGCCGACAACGACGCCGCTCAAAATCCGGTGGAAGTTAAATTCTAAAAATTTTATGACAAAATTTGGTAAATTATTGTTTGCCTTGATATTAATTACAATTTTAGCTGTAATTATCTTTTTTCTTCAGAGACCTTCGGTTCTAGTGACCGATATACCCATGGAGAACAATATGCAAAGTGAAATTATCGGAAATAAAAGCGACCTAATTTCATTTTCTATTTTACCTAACACGAAAGTACACGGGGTGTTATCTTATAGGGGAGCCATTAAAGGAGGATATTTTTTCGAAGGAAATATTTTGATAAACATTCTTGATTTGAACAAAGAAATTTTAAAAGCAAGCAATGCGACAGCTACCGCAGATTGGATGACCTCGGAACCGGTTGATTTTGAAGGCAATATTGATTTCACGGAATTACCCAAAGGTCCTGTCTACATAGAGATTCATAATGACAATGCTTCCGGACTGCCTGAGAACGATAAATTTGTTCTTATTCCAGTTCTGATAGAGTAAAAAACTACATTTATGTTTTTATATTTACGCGCTTGACTGACAGTCTGTGTTTTGGTGTTGGCCTATCGTAAAGTTATAAGACAGGATGTATACATACACGTCAGAATTAAAACGCTATAGCGTTTTAATTCTGACGTGTATGTGAA
>CAYZGS010000134.1:0-1951 GCA_964478145.1 uncultured Candidatus Saccharibacteria bacterium
AGCAATTTTAGAATCCAAATTTAACTTTTTTTCTACTTGAAGCTCTACTGGCAAACCATGAGTATCCCACCCGCCTTTGCGACCCACGTGAAAACCCCGCATGGTCTTGTATCTTGGAATGACGTCCTTAAACGCCCGTGCTTCAAGATGATGAATGCCTGGTTTACCATTGGCTGTCGGCGGGCCTTCATAAAAAACATAATTTCCCTTTAGCGGTTTCTCCAGGGACTTTTCAAAAATTTTATTTTTCTTCCAAAATTCCAAAACGCGCTCTTCCCGAAGCGCTGATTCTGATTTATTACCTGTCCCGAGCGAAGTCGAGGAATTTGTTTCACTTTCAGCCATTATTGACTAATTTTAACATAAAAATTATTAATCTTCACTCTGCCTTTCGTAAACAACGGAGTTTTACATCTTCTCCGGAGCCTTGATGCCGAGAATATATAATCCATTTTTTATAACACTTGCAAAAGCTAAGGTAAGAGCTACTTTGTAAGGCGAAGTTCTATCATCTTTATCTACAATTTTTGTATTGCCGTAATATGTATTATAGAAACGTGCAAGTTCTATCAAATAGTTAGCGATATAGTGAGGTTCAAATTCTTCTGCGGACTTGAGTATAATCTCAGGAAATCGATACAACAACTTTTCTATTTCCGTAACTTCCCAATTATTAGGTAATTCATAATTAATGATTCGTAATTGATTTTCTTTTGCTTTCTCCAAAATAGAATTTGCCCGAGCATATGAATATTGTAAGTATGGGCCAGAATCTCCCTCAAAAGAAATAGACTTTTCTTTATCGTAGATAATATCTCCTCCGATATTTTGCTTTAAAATTGAATATTTTAAAGCTGAAACTCCCACATCTTTGCTGATTTGTTGTTTTTCCTCATCCGTAAAATCTTGATCTTTTATTTTTCCAAAAATTTCAGAACAAGATTCTAAAATCAAAGATTCTCCGGTAATCACATTTCCCTTTCGGGAAGACATTTTGCCACTCTCTAGACGCATCATACCATGCACAATATGTTTCATTTTGGAGGCGATTTCAGGGTCTATTGTCTCAACAGCTTTTCTAACTACCTTCATATACTCCTCTTGTTCGTGAGCTGTGATAACTATTGATGTATCTAATTTTTCTTTCTCAAACTTCGTTTTAATAAGTCCCAACTCTTTAGTTTCATAAGTGGGCAAACCATGCGAGGTGATAAAAACCCTAGTATGAAGCTTAGGATCATATTTCTGGGCTTTAAACACTACAGCCCCATCAGAATTTTCAAAAACTTTACCTATATTATCTTCCACAATCTTTTTCCCTATTGGAGCCATCAGACTTTCAAAAAAATAATAATTGAAACTGGTGCCGAGTATTTTATAAATTTCTTCAAACGCTTCAAGGGTTATCCTTCTTCCCCAATCATAAATCTCATTTATTTTTTCATCACTTTTATCGTAAATTTTTTGATTTATCTCATCAATTTCTTTTTTGGCTTTTTCATCATTCTCATATGCATTATTGCCTTTTGCATAGAGCTCCCCTATGTAGTGAGCTTTCTCTGAAACAGATTTGTCTAGGGGTGGCATACCAAACTTCAAGAGCCCATAGATAGCTTTCGCCACGTGCGGACCAACATCTCCTTGATAATTTGCCCTAATTGCTTTTGCTCCAGAAAACTCAACTATGCGGGAAATAGATTCTCCAATAGCATTAGTCATCAAGTGTCCAATATGAAAAGGTTTGAAAGGGTTTGGGTCTGTATATTCCACCATTATTTTTTTCCCTTCCAAAAGATTATTTTTGCCAAAATTTTTATTTTCTAGAATTTCTTTTATTGAATTTGCAAAAAATTCTTTAGATAAATAGAAATTAACAAAACCATTTTTTGCTTCTATTTTATTAAGAGTCACCCTTAAATCCCCGGAAAGGGCGACTCTTTTATTTAATTCT
>CAYZGS010000135.1:0-293 GCA_964478145.1 uncultured Candidatus Saccharibacteria bacterium
GAAAATACGAACCCAGTATTTGCCGGCTTTAGTCAGGGTCCGAGATATTACCTTTCTGGCGGCTTCAATCTGGTTTGATCTCACCCGTGCCTGAGTCATAGCTTTAAGACCGTAAGAACCGAAAGAGAGCTTCGTGCCTCTGGTTTCCGGACTGTTGGTTTTCAGATTGGTGCGATTCGTCTGCCATTTTCTAAATTTTACTTTTTTGGGTAGCAACATGATATTTAATTAATTTTTTTGTTTTTCGGCAAATATCTTGCCGCGATAAATCCAAACTTTTATGCCTATAACAC
>CAYZGS010000135.1:303-1922 GCA_964478145.1 uncultured Candidatus Saccharibacteria bacterium
CGGCAAGGTGGCGCGCTCGCGCTTAAAGTCAATATCAGCGCGGAAAGTTTGAAGCGGGATTGAGCCGCGCTTCAGTTCTTCCGTACGAGCAATTTCAGCTCCTCCTAGCCTGCCGGAAAGCACCACTCTGGCACCTTCCACCCCATGGGCCATCATCACTTTTTCAATAACTTGCTTTATAACCCGGCGATACGGCATTCTTTTTTCCAGTCCTTCGGCAATCATGTAGGCGATGACAGCCGCGTCCGCTTCTGGATTCGGAATCTCCACAATTTCAAGTTTGAAATCTTCGGATTTCGTCAGTTTTAACTTATTGATTTTTTTTAAGATATCTTCTTTCAGCCTGTTCACCCCTTCGCCATTCCTGCCAATGATCAACCCAGGCCGGGAGGTTTTAATAATAAAACGGATCATCTTTTGATTTCTTTCTATCTCAATCAAAGATACATACATCCCGCGCAACTTCTTCTCCAAATATTCGCGCATCAAAACATCCCCCTTTAAATAGCTCCGATATTTTTTTGTATCGGCAAACCAATGAGATTTCCAATCCCTTAACATTATTAACCTATGCGCATATGGATGGACTATTTTTGACATAATTATTTTTTCTTCTCAAGGGGAACCCTTGGGGAAACTCTCTTAAGGGTTCCCCTTTTATTAACTTCTTTTTTACCACTTTTTTCCTTAACTACTTTCATAATTTTCTCGGCCAAAACAAGAGTGATGCGGCTGGTACGTTTATTTATTCTGTGCCCCGAACCCATAGCGGCAGGCATCATTCTCTTTAAAGTGACTCCCTTATCCACCCGCAATTCTTTTATAAAAAGATTTTCTTTTTCCATGCCCACCTGCTTGGCATTTGACACAGCTGAGAGCAAAAGTTTTCTAATCGGCAAACCTGCCCGTTTGGCCAAAAAATCAAGTTCCACTAGGGCTTTCTCTACCCCTTTGCCTTTAATCAGGTTTGCTACTAAGCGAACTTTTCTTGGAGACTGTCTGTAATTTTTTAAAGAGGCTTTCATCCCGTTACGAAATTTTATTTTTAATTAAACTCATAATAATTTTTATAATTTACCCCTTTACTTGTTTTTTGATTATATATCTTACTCAAAAATTTCGTACGGGATTCATACCCTATTTCCCTTTTGCGCTAGCGGCGGCTTCCGTAGCAGACTTAGCCTGGGTTATTTCAGCTTCTTTTCTTTTTTGCTCAAGTTCTTTTTGCATTTTTCCCCCATGTTTAATAAATTTTCTGGTCAAAGAAAATTCTCCCAATCTGTGCCCGACCATGTCTTCAGTAGCAAGAACTTCAATATGGGTTTTCCCATTGTGCACCCCAAAAGTAAAACCCACCATCTCGGGCGATATCTGACAGGCTCTTTTCCAAGTTTTAATAACGGGAGTCTGAAGTGGGTTTTTGCCCACTATTTTTGCCAATAGCCCCTCATCAACATATAAACCTTTTTTGATTGATCTGGTCATGGTTAATTCATAAAAACACTAAACAAAAAGCTCCTAACGAGCTTGTTTTTATAATAGCAAAATACAAAATAAAGTCAATAAAATGTACAGTTAACCATATGGGGTGACACTTAAGGTAGAATTGGGGTGACAAA
>CAYZGS010000136.1:0-1897 GCA_964478145.1 uncultured Candidatus Saccharibacteria bacterium
ACGCAAAAAAATCATTTTCGCCCATAACCAACCTTTCATACTCATCAACGTCCAAAATGACCACATCATGGTCTTCCAACGGATTATGCACGATTAATTTTCCCCCTGTCTTCTGCGCGAGACCAATCAAGCGCTCCATTGAACGATCAAACATAATTTTTTGTTAGTATTAGTAAGTGATGTGGGAATTATATATTTTACGCGAATTAAAGTCAAGGCAGTATTATTTGTCAAAAAAACACCTGTGGATATGTCGGCTTGACAAATTCCGCAATTCTGCTATACTTATATTAACCTATCGTGTTTTCTGCGCACTGCGGATTGCACCCAAAATCAGGGTATCAAAATAAGAGTCCTTGCAAAAGGGCTTTTATTTTTGTATAATATCGTTCGGACCCAATGGGCCTGTGGTGTAACAGTAACACGATAGGTTGATACCCTATGAATGCGGGTGCAATTCCCGTCTGGTCCACAGAGATCATCTCAAAGGAGGTGATTTTTTGTTTTTTACCTGCTTCACCCAAATCCAACACCTCTTGACAGTGTGATGAGGCGACAGCCAACCTGTTGCCGAAAACGAATAATAATGTTATTATAAATATACAAAAAACAATGCGCCGGACTTAGTAGACATGAATATGTTATAACATTAAAAAATTATTTTGTATGAGTAAAAAAGAAAAAATAATATTTTTTTTAAAGTGGCTATCAATCCCCCCATCCGCAATATTGTCTTATTTTGTGGCATTATGGGGAACCACACTCATATTTAGTATAAGTTTAGCCCGTTTTATAGATGATGCTTCTGGTTGGCCAACAGCACTTTATTATAATATCTTACCAAATATCGCAGCTGGTTATTCTTTTGTATACATTGCGTCGAATGTTGCACCAAGACACAACAAGACAATAGCCATAATTTTTGCTACTCTGGCAATATTCATGTCGGGGGCCGGAGTTGCCACTATTATAATCTATCAAGAGTATGGAATTTTGTCTGCCATTTCTACTGGCATTGGCTCAATAATGGCAGCGTACCGTGTGCATAAAAATTTTCCCAATAAATAATTTTGTAAACGTTATATAAACACGCGATATCCAATTAATGAGCTGTACAAAATCATTTTTTATTTTAATATGAAAAATTTACACTGTCCAAAATGTGATTCGACCAACACTTTGGAGGGCGGTCCGACTGCCATGCGGGCAGAATATAACCAAAAAACCCCCCAACCACCACATATAGCACCAAATAACTGCTATGATTATAATTACTCGTGGCCATACCAAGAAAACACGGTGGTGTATACACAATTTAACAAAAAATAAAGAATATGCAGGATTACATAAAAAAAATAGAACAATTTCTTAAACAAGAATTCTTCGTCAAAGATTTTTTAGCGCCATTACGAATTTTAGCACTACTCTATATTTTAATAGGATTTTATTTATCGACCGGATGGAACTTTATAAAAAATACTATTTTACTTCTTTTAAATGCCGTCTATTCTGGAACGGTACTACAAGGAACAAACGGACTTTCTCTTTTTATTATGTGGTGGCTATATGTAGCTGATCTAACTATATTATGCCTTCATAAAAGCATTAAATTGTGTTGGTGCTAAAAAATTATTGGCATTTTTGCCTATAGTGGGATTTATTATTTTAATGTTGTCATTTATCTCTTTTATAGGAATAGTTGATACTTACATACCTTCTATTATACCCTCCATCAATTTATATAATGCTTTAATCGCAATTGACAGCTTTCTAAAAATTTGAGGCATACATTGTATAACTAATTATATCCGAACCAACAAACCCACAGTCCCGTCAGGGACGCCCGTTCGTTAGGCAGGCACTTTAGTGCCTGCGAGATGTCCAATATAATTCAAAA
>CAYZGS010000137.1:0-1830 GCA_964478145.1 uncultured Candidatus Saccharibacteria bacterium
CTAAATTAGAAAATTAATTTTGCATGTTCTGTTTTTAATGGAGCAAGCGACAAATTAAATGGCAGCAAAAAAGAAGAAAGCAGCAAAGGGAAAGAAGCGAGCATAGTTTTTTCCCACTTCTAAAAAATCTCTCGATAAAAATCGGGGGATTTTTTGGTTTTCACCCCGTCGTTCGCGAACGACGGGGTTTGTGTTAATATATAATTATGGGTTTATACAACAAGATATTTGGCGATATCAGTTCCAAATTTATTAAAGGGACAGAGAAAATAGTGGCAAAAATTAACGTTCTGGAAGCGGATATTTCAAAATGGGCAGATATGGATTTTCCAAAGAAAACATTAGAATTTAAAGACAAATTAGCCAATTCTGAAGATAAAGAGAAAACTTTAAACGAGATATTGCCCGAGGCTTTTGCTCTGGTGCGGGAAGCAGCTAGAAGAAATTTAGGCGAGAGGCCCTACGATGTTCAGCTTGTTGGGGGTTTGGCATTAAATGAAGGTAAAATCGCCGAAATGAAAACTGGTGAGGGTAAAACTTTGGTTGCCACCTTGCCGGCTTATCTGAATGCCTTGACCGGATTGGGTGTTCACATTGTTACGGTTAATGACTATCTGGCGCGCAGAGACGCGGTATTAATGGGTCAAGTTTATAATTTCTTGGGGCTAACTGTCGGAGTTATCAATTCGCAAAACGTTTCCTATTTATATGACGAGAAACATTTCAAGGAAGCTCCAATGCCCGAAGGGGTCGGAGTTCTGACCTCACAGAGCGTTGGGAAAGATAAGGAACGCGATCAGGTTGGAGAATTTAAAATTGTCTATGATTTTTTAAAACCATGTTCGCGGAAAGAAGCATATGATGCGGATATAACCTACGGCACTAATCATGAATATGGTTTTGATTATTTGCGAGACAATTTGGCTGTCTCCACGAATAATCTCGTGCAAAGGGGACACAATTTTGCCATAGTAGATGAAGTGGATTCCATTTTAATAGATGAAGCCCGTACCCCGCTTATTATCTCTTCCGCTTCCGGAGATTCGGAGGATTTTTATCTTAAATTTTATCAGATTGCCAAACAACTCAAAAGAGATATTGATTATGAGGTAGATGAAAAGTTAAGGGCTATAACTTTGACGGAGGCAGGCATAAATAAGGCGGAAAATCTTCTGGGAGTGGACAATATCTATACTGAAAAAGGTATTAAATATGTGCATCATTTAGAAACAGCAGTGAAAGCGCAAGCTATTTTTGAGCGTGATCGGGATTATGTAGTGAAAGATGGTGAGGTTATTATCGTTGATCCTTTTACCGGACGTCTTCAGCCAGGCAGACGCTGGTCTGAAGGGATTCATCAGGCCATTGAAGCCAAAGAAGGGGTAAAAATTGAAAAAGAAACCCGTTCATCTGGTTCTATCACTTTTCAAAATTATTTCAGATTTTATAAAAAATTGTCCGGTATGACAGGAACAGCGGAAACTTCAGCCGAAGAATTCTTGAAAGTTTATGGTTTGGATGTAATAGTTGTTCCCACTAATCGTCCTGTGATTAGAGAAGATCATCCTGATTTAATTTTTCAGACTGAGAAGGGAAAATTTCAATCCATCGCAAAAAAAGTCAAAGAACTTAACGAAAAGGACCAGCCGGTTTTAATCGGCACTATTTCCATTGAAAAAAATGAACTGCTGTCTGTTTATCTGAAGCAAGAGGGCGTTTCTCATGTGATTTTAAATGCCAAAAATCATGAGAGAGAAGGCGAAATAATCGCCCAAGCAGGAAAAAGAGGCGCAGTGACTATTGCCACAAACATGGCTGGTCGCGGAATTG
>CAYZGS010000138.1:0-1804 GCA_964478145.1 uncultured Candidatus Saccharibacteria bacterium
AATGTAGCGTCCGTACATTGAAATTATCTGTTGGGCCTGGACTTGACCCGATAACGTTTTGTCGAAAAATTTCGGTCGCGGGTTCAGCTCAGCTTTACAAATATATTTATTGCCGTAATAAAGCGCGAAGGACTTTTCATGGTTTTTGATACTAAGGGGTGACTCCGGATTGAAATAAATACTTGCTTCCACGTTTTTTGGTAAAAGTAATTCGGAAGGGAGCTTATTAGAAAAGAAATCCAACGGGTTGGATATATTATAGTAATACCTATTTTCTGCGTATTTTTTTCCAACCAGCGCTAATTGGGAATCATGAAAGTTAACCCCATGACTCAATAGAAGGAGTTTGAGATAGCCGGGATTTTGTAAGTCCATATCGATAGAAATATTTAAATTTGCCTATTTCCCAAAAAAAGACAGTTTTTGTTATTCCCCAGAGCTTTTTTGGAAAAAAAATTGTTCGAAAAAAGATGATCGGGGGCTTTACTGCTTCTGAGCTGAGGCAGTAAAGGAAGGCCTTTAATTTCAGGGAGAAAAGTTCATGATAGAAAAATATTGGCAGAAATATTATAATTTCTTGAGTTAGTAGCAAAAGTAAGAAAAACATGGAGAGACGTCCGCCATACAAAACGTGAAAGATAAAAACGATCCAAAGCAATGTGGGGGCGCTAAAAAAGCCGGGTAAGTATGATTTTTTTAAAATTGTTGAATTGGCAAAAGCATCCAGAATATACATGAAGCCGGCAAGCTCTCTTTTTTGTTTCTGAAGAAAGCCCATAAAGCGGACATTGTGGTCGTGTTTAATCTTTACGCTTGGTTCATATAGAAAGTATGCGTTTTGCTCATGAAGTTTTAGTTGAAAAAAGGTGTCTTCGGCGGCATTTTGCTTAAAGTTAACCGGAAAACAGTTTTCGGTTATTTTGTTTTTATTAATGATTGAGAAAACGATCGAGAATGGAACGAAGTGATTTGTGGAAAGAAGAAGTGCCTTGTCGGCTTTTCTATATATTTGATATCTTCTAATGTCTCGGACGACATTCCAATCATTTTTTTGAGAAGAATAGTAATTGCCACAGATGCCGGCTGCGTTCTTGTCTTTGACTAATTTCGAATAGAGCTTTTTAATAGATAGCGGATCTTCGAGGATGGCATGATCGTCGACAAAGCAAATATATTCGCTTTTCGAGTTTTCTATTGCAAAATTTTTGCAAAATCCATTGCCATGATTTTTGCTGAAGTTTACAATTTGAATTTTTTCCGAATCGATCCGATTAAAAACGTTGAGTAGGGCCGCTTTTGTTTTGTCTCGGCTGCCGTCGTTAATGATGAAAAATTTATATGATATGCCCTCAAAATTTTGTCTTAAGAGGGAATCAATACATGTTGTAATTGAAGCCTCGGAATTATAGGCTAAAATTACAATAGTTAAATTAATCATAAAGTATTAAATTTAGGCAATATGCGAGAGTTTAGACCTGACTCTGGCTATATGGAACAGTAGCATTGTAGAAGCGTTTTGACAATTTGTGCCCTTTACCTTTGATTGTGGTGGATGTGCTCTGGCGCGGTGTTTTTTTGCAAAAATCAGAATTATAAGTTATAATTAATAAATATAGCGAATTGAGCATTAATCATTATCTGGCTTTGGATATGAATTATGGTAAACAAGTGTATATATTATAAAATTCCCCTTTGGGGATTGCCGTTTATATAATTGTTTAATCTAACTGGCAATTTCGGCGATAAGGCTAATTATTATTAAAAAGTACACACACCTAAAAATTATTATCGATATGTTGGACAT
>CAYZGS010000139.1:0-1663 GCA_964478145.1 uncultured Candidatus Saccharibacteria bacterium
TAGATGATAGTGATGTTACTCACTATAAAAACGTCCATTTATATGTCTTCCGATTAAACAGAAGACTAGAAATTAACCCTCAAATTGAGGAGGAATTTGAGGCGGCCGAGTGGCTTTCTTTTGAGGAAGCGGTCGAGAAAATTTCATTTGACAGAGAAAACTTACTCAGAGCAAGACAATATTTTTACTACAACAAACCTGTCAACATCTACAAGAATTTAATGAGTATAAAATCGCTGACCATTGCCGTACCAACGCACAATGGAGCACTAACAATATCTAGAACACTTAACTCGGTCGTAGAAAATCTAAAAGAAATTTCTGTTTCTGTTGAAAAAGAAATAATAATTTGTATTGATCACTGTAATGATAATACCGCCACAGTAGTGGAAAATTTTATAAAAGAATCTGATACTAATGAGATAAAAATTTCACTTATTGAAAATCAAGACAATAAGGGGAAAACAAACACATTAAATAAGATATTTAGTTCTTCATTCGGGGAATTATTTTGCGTTATTGATGATGATGTCATTCTCGAAAAAAGCTGCTTAGTAAATTTAATCAAAACATTGGTAGAGGAGAGGAATTTGAAATGCGCATTTTCTGCATGGAAAAGACTGCCACTTAAAAGCCGTAACCCATGGAAATTGTTTTGGCATTGGATTTTAGGAGTCAAGTTTGAAATACAACCGGATGATAAATCAAGTGAGATAATGAAAGGCGCAAGTATGATGCTAAGAAGAGAGAACTTTATTCGTCTCCCCGCAGTACTTAATGAAGATCAATTTTTACAGTATGTATACTGGCCACAAACAAAAGAGGTGCAAGGTTCTGTCATCTATTTTAATTCAGTGTCTAGCATTTCCGATTACTGCCGCAGATTCATTCGTATAATGGTCGGGTCTAAGCAGGTGTCGAAACATTTTGCCAAAGAAAGAATTGATGAATGTTCCCGCGCCCTTTTTCGCAAACTGGACTACCAGAGGATTTTACGCCTACCGTGGAGATTAAAAGGGCCATTTCTGTTTTACAGATTTATCCGGTTTTTTATAAACGCATATGTTAAAATAACACTTCATTTTATAGACGATTATGAATGGTTTAGATTTAAACAAAATTAAAACAGGGGCAATTGAGAAATTTGAGAAAGCCGTCGGCGAAAAACTGGTGGCCATTATTCTCACCGGTAGCGTGCCACAATCCGCCTATAAAGATGGCTGGAGTGACATAGATTTGCTGATTGTAATTAATAGTTTTGATTTTGATGTAAAACGTAGAATAGCTGAAGCCGTAACGCAACTGGAAAATAATTCGGGTATACATCATGGAGTAAACGTAATTAGCAAAGATGAGCTACTTGCTCCGATTCTTCCCGATGTTCTTCTTGATGGGAAGACACTTCAAGCTCTGATTGATCTAAGAAAATATCCCGATCGACTTATTTACTCCTGTGAACCAATAGACTTTAAAAATATATATTTGCCGGATAACGAAACTTTGAAGAAATATAGCATTAGCAACATAGGCATGTTTCTACGAAGAAATAGAAGAACACTCACCACAACACCCCATGAGGATAAAAATATTAAAGAATTGTTGAAAAAAGAGATACGTGCATCTTTAATAATAACAAAACTAGCTGTCCAATGCTTTACCGCAA
>CAYZGS010000140.1:0-1662 GCA_964478145.1 uncultured Candidatus Saccharibacteria bacterium
TCTTCGTGTCAAGGACGGTCCTTGACATATTTTTATTAAAAGCGGCTCTTGACAAAACTACCTCCAAGGCATCTAGAAATTTTAGAGCTTTCAATCTCGGAGAATTTAAAAAAATATCTTCCCCTTTTTCTCCACTATTGTCGTTCTCTTCCTCAATCAATAATTCTTTTATAAAATCAATTCTGCTTTTTAAAGGCGAATTAACAAATTTTTCCGCTTCCGTCAGTTCTTTTCCTAGATTTTGCTTGGCGGAAATCAGATAAAATCTGGAAACAAAAGTTTTTAAAAGACGGCTGGCATCGGGTACTATGATAAAAAAATGGGTATTTTTTATAGGCTCTTCAAACATTTTAAGCAAAACATTTTGGGCCTCTAATAAAAAATTATTGGAAGAAATTAAAAATATTTTTTTTCCGAGGGAAAAACTTTTTTCGTATTCAGCAGATTTCAAATTGCGGGCGTCCTCAATTTTAAAAGAGTCCAATGATATGTTATAAAAATCAGGATTAGCCAAAGTCTTGACTCCCAATGTTTCTATGAACTCCAAAACCTCCGGCATAATCTCTTCCCTTATACCCTCTATTAAATACGCATGATGCAAATTGTTTCTATTTAGGTGTTCTTTTATATTCATCTTATTCTCTTTAAGGTCTTGCTTTTGGGCTCCTTCTTTAAGGCAAGACTTTTCCCGAAAATTTTACTTTTTACTCAAAACCGTTTTTTTATATACATTCAAATGTTCCAAGGCGATACCTGTGCCTTTAGCCACACAAAAAAGAGAATCTTCAGCCAGAGTGGCTTTTACTCCGGTTTTTCTATAAACTAGGTCTGTAAAATTACGAAGCAAAGATGAACCGCCAGTCATAATAATACCGTAATCTATAATATCAGAAGCAAGTTCCGGAGGAGTTTCTTGCAGTACGTCTTTAATCGCTTTTATTATTTGTTTCAATTCCCCGTCTATCGCTTTTACTATTTCATTCGTTCCAACCTGAGCAGAGCGAGGAAGTCCTTGAATAAAATCCCGCCCTTTGATAGTAACGCGAAGTTCTTCTTCCAACGGCACAGCCGCGCCTATTTTTATTTTTACTTCTTCAGCTGTTCTGTCTCCTATGGCTAAATTGAAAGTCTTTTTAATATAATCTGCGATAGCCTGATCAATTTTATTTCCGGCATACTTTACCGAAGTAGAAGCGACAATTCCGCCCAATGATATGACAGCCACGTCCGTGGTGCCTCCGCCGATATCTACTATCATATATCCTTTTGATTCATAGATCGGAATACCGGCGCCTATAGCAGCCAGGATGGGTTCTTTTACCACATACGCGTTTTTGGCCCCTGCTCGTATGGCGGCCTCCACCACTGCTCTTCGTTCTGTAGAGGTAACGCCGGCGGGAACGGAAATCATAACGTCGGGCTTAAAAAGATTAAACCGTCCCAGTACTTTATTTATAAAATAACGGAGCATTGCCTCTGTCACCCGATAGTCGGCAATTACCCCGTCTCTCATCGGGCAATAAGTAATGATTGAATCCGGCGTCTTTCCTATCATATTCTTGGCTTCAAAACCGATAGCCAGAATTTTATTATCTTGTTCTGAAACAGCTACTACTGAAGGCTCGTTTAAGACTATTCCCTTGCCAGGCAGAAAAACAAGGG
>CAYZGS010000141.1:0-1645 GCA_964478145.1 uncultured Candidatus Saccharibacteria bacterium
GGTATGTTCCGCTGATCCAGATTGTCCCGCCCGGCTTTAAAACACGATGACACTCCTTGATCCAGGCCAAATGGAATTCCCAGTCCTTTTTTAAACCATTGCTAACATCCCATTTTCCTTTGTTTACGCTAACCATTTTGCCAGCATGCACGGTAAAGCCGCCATTTGAAAGGAGGTAGGGCGGATCGGCAAAAATCATGTCTATGGAGTTTGCTTTTACTTTAGGCAAAAATTCCAAACAATCAGCTTGGTAGAGGTTAAAGTTTCCTTTTTTGTAGTATTGTTTAGGCATTTTATGCTTAAATTATTTCTTGCCCTTAATGGTATGATAATAAAAAACAAAGGCTTATTCAAGGCCTTTATCTTACCATTTTAGCCAAAATATGTCATATAACGTGCCGCCATATGCGAAGTTGCGCAGGCCGCGTGGCGGTATAATTGGCCGGCAGGCCAACCGCCTAAGCGGACAAGCAATTTGGGTGAGCCCGCCGAAGCTGAAAGCGTAGGCGGGGGAACCGCATATGGGGTGTTAGCTGATGTAAATAAATTCAACGAGCGATAGCGAGTTATTATTCGGGCAAATTTTTTTATACCTCTTTATCAAACTCTCTTAAAACAAAATCCTCAAAGGTTATTTTATCATTTTTTTCTTGAATATATTTTTGATAGAAAGCGAAGATAATATTTCTTAGTTCGTTTTGTTCAAATCTATCGAAATATTCTTGACTATTATCTTTTAAATTTTGTAGATTTTTTATACCGAGTTGATCACAACGATTTTTGAGGATTTTGTTTATTTGCAGTAATTCTGAAAATTGTTCGTCATTAATTTCGCTAATTTTTTGAATAAAATCCTCGTGAGTCATAGGCTTTTCGCCTTTTTGGACAATATCATTATATGTTCGTATAAATTCTTCGCAAAGCAAACTATAAAAGCCCTCTCCGTATTTTTCCTCAACTCGTAATCTATGACTTCCTAGCCTACTGATTTTTTGTTTTTGTTCTTCCGTTAATTTTTCTGATAGTTTGTCAATGATTGGGTTGATGACACTATGTAGAAATTCATGTTCAAGATTGCTGGGATTATCAATGTGCGAACGCAAAATCATTTCGTCGCCAAATTGAAAAGCACTTCCTGATTCTTTGCGATACAAAAAATCAGTAGGCATCAGTGTTATTTTTCTAACTCGCGTTGTTTGTGGAGAGGGCTTAAAAAAATCAATCAAATTTTTAATTCGTTTTTCTATATCATCCGCGGTTGCTTGATTCATTTGGTTTTTCAATGATTCTGGCAATACGGCTTCCAATTCACTAAGTATTACTACTATCTGTTCTCTTAAATTTTGAGGGTTGGTTATGTAATCCTTGTGTTTTGCGATTAAATCTAGTAGGTCATTAATTCTTTCCGGATGATCATAAGTTAAGGAAATATTATATAAAACTTCTTGATCCGTGCCGTCATCTTCTAACGCTTTAATCTCTCTTAAAAATTTGATTGATTTTTCATTAAGAGGATTTTGTTCAAAAAATTTATTTACTTCTATTGGTAATTCATGCTCGTTTCCACCCCAATCAGGATTGTATCCTTTAAATAATACGGACAATAAAGTCGCGCCTCGCTCCTCTTTGACGTTAATTTCTGGCA
>CAYZGS010000142.1:0-1639 GCA_964478145.1 uncultured Candidatus Saccharibacteria bacterium
CGGCGTTGATCAGGGTTTCGCGTGAGAACGAGGGACTTGAATGATATTGGGTGTTTCGACACACCTCTTCCGTTACCAGAGGAAGATGGATCAAGCCGAATTTAATCGGGAGTTCATGAGAACAAATGTAATTTGCGACGGAGAAAAAGGTATAACTTAAAGAGGGTGGGTTCTCATTACAGGAGAGTCCGGCGGGAATCATATTTTTTCGGAGTTCACGGATTATTTCTTCTGCATTTATTGTATAGTGGCATACAGTGCCACTGGGGCCGTAGATAGCAACCTCGAAAAGAATCTGCGTAATCCCGGTAATTGTCTCAAAGACAAGTACGGCATCCGGTTTTTTCTGCTGAAGTTCCGAGCTCAATTTTTGGAACTCCGGGATCGCGCGGTCGTCATTGATTATTCGTGATTCAATGTTAAGATCGGCATTCCCGAATAAATTCTGCCATTCTTGTAATCCAATTCTGGCAACTAGTTCACTTGAATCGGTGCGGATGACCTTTGGTTTTACGAGTCCTACGATAATAATCTTCTTCATCTAAATTTCCTTGAAAAGACCTGTTTTTATCCTCCCACCTTTTCTTGTATTTGTCTATGGGTTTAAATACCATATAAAGGTGGGAGGATAAATTTGTATGCTTTTAATAACTTAAAGTCAATATTACCGCAGTTTAGAGATTCGGCCTCTATATTTGCTTATGCGAATTGTTAAACTTAGTGAATCAAATCAAGCAATAGTCATAAAAAATTCCGTTAAAATCATTGCAGGCGGCGGAATTGTGGTTGGTCCTACAGACACGGTCTATGGGATTTTTTGCGATGCGCGAAATGCTGGCGCTATCAAGAAGGTTTTTGTCATGAAGGGGCGACCGAGAGCAAAGGCGTTCCCGGTTTTCGTGTGCGACATCGCGATGGCGCGCTATTATGCCTATATTTCTGACGGCAAAGCAAAATTTTTGGAAAAAGTGTGGTTTACCCCGTTAGATAATGAGCTAAGCGAAAATCTAACGGGGCCGGGCTCGGTAACCATAGTATTTCACCATAAAGAAAAACTACCCCAAATTTTAACCGGTAGAAAAGACACGCTTGCCATGCGGATTCCCTCCCGCGGTTTCTTGCGGGATTTGCTCTCGCGGCTTGGTTTCCCGTTGGCACAAACATCGGCCAATATCTCTGCCCATCCTCCAGCAAAAAATATAGATGAACTTAAAATATATTTTTCAGCATCGAAAATAAAACCGGATTTGATAGTAGATGCCGGAGAAATATCCGGACAGCCATCTGCTGTTATTGATTGTACCGGAACAAAGCCCGTTATTTTACGAACTGGCGTATTTGCGTTCAACATCTTAAGTGATTTTTGGGATTCTCTCATAAGAGAATAATTTGTGGTGGTTTAATAAGTATTTTTATCCCCCGAGCTTGTCCCATTAGAGATGCGGAACAGAATAATGCTGGCTAAGTAACTTAATTATGGATTGATTCTCATTTGGAGATTCGGGGTAGATTAAATCTCTGACGGGACGAGTCGAGGGAATACATATCGTTGACAAATTCCCCTTTGTCATGATACGATTTTTACAGTTCATTCACGAAAGGAAAAATTATGAAATCGGTAATGGAAATGACTTTGGGG
>CAYZGS010000143.1:0-1638 GCA_964478145.1 uncultured Candidatus Saccharibacteria bacterium
TGAAAGGAGCGAGTTCAAAAAATATTTTTCAAACAATTTCATTTTGATAGGCTTTCTATTATTTATATGAATTTGATTTTTCCAATTTTGGCGAGCAAAAGAGGGGTTAGGGGTGAATTTTGCGAGCCAAAACTATAAACCAATTTTTATTAATACAACTCCAAGAATCATTATAATACTGCCAATAATTGTTTCAAGTCTGGGCTTGTCTTTAAAGAAAATAAAGCTAAATAATAAGACAAAAAGCAATTGAGTTTTTAGGATTGTTGAGACAAGACCGACACTCCCGCTACCGACCGCAGAAAATGCAAGAATTGTCGAGACTGCGTTTAGAAGACCTAAAATAATGAATAATTTTTTGTTATCAAAAATTTGCCGTGTGAAGTTTTTATTTCTCAAATAAAGAATTGGCAGCAAACCCACGATCACTAATATATTTTCGGCCAAAAGAACAAATGTTGTATTTTGGGGAATGGTGTTGTTTATAGCAAGTTTGTCGAAGGCGATTACAACACTATCAATTACAACTGAGAGAACCATCAATGCCGATGCTTTATTTTCAAAAAGCAGTTTTATCGGTTTTAACAATCCTTCTTTGGCATTGTTTACGTTCAAAACATATACTCCCAATAATGTAATAAGAACGCCAATTATTGCGATAAATCCGGGCTTTTCGTTTAAGGGCGGAAGAAAAGCGACTATCAGTGTAAATATTGGGCCAAGAGAAACAAGAGGGTAAATAGCCGATAGGTCAGCAATTTTCATTGCCCTGAACTGAATAATTTTTGAAGCGGTATAAAAAATAACCGAACCGACAACACCAGCGATAAATAAAGTGTTTAGATTTGGAATACCCTCTTTTATTGCAAATACTGCAATAATTGGTGTAGCGAGAACCAGAGTACACCAAGTTAAAACCGATGGGCTGACACCTTTGAGAATTTTCTTGCTAAAAATTACAGAGATGGCAGAGATTACAGAGGTTGCTAATGCTATATAAAACCACATATCTATTTAAAATTGGTAAATGTATATAAATTTATTCCTTATGTCCCCTCTATAAAATAAAAATCAAATTCATCTATTTTAAAAGCCTATCAAAATTCCTTATTAAAAGAAAAATATTTTTTGAATTGCGTATAACGTATCCGAATATCGGAAGTTCCGCACTGGCTTAATGGCGCAAAATTTTAATATTCGTTTTAGTTTGTTAGTTAAATTATATATGAATTATTACTAGTGAAAAGTGCGGAATTTTGGAGAGCTCTTTCGGAAAAGAGCGAACCAGATATTCGGTGTTAGGCGATGTTGCACTTTTTACCTTATTGTGATAAGGTGCGAGCAACGCGAACAAGAAATTGCCTTTTGTTTTTTTAATCCCAAACATAGGAGGATAGTATGAAAATCAAAATAAAGGATGCTTTTAGTAAGTATCGAGCGGCTGAGATGGAAGCTGAAGAAAAAATAGAGCTATCCGTCAAAGAAGGACGGGGTGGAGGATATGACGGTTATGGCCAGCTTTTTCTAAAGAGGCATGACTTGGCTGAATTACTTGGGTCATGTGAGCTGGAAATAGAAGTTCCACAGCACATGGAAAGCACTGTCATATAATTATGTCTCGCAACATAATGGTCACTT
>CAYZGS010000144.1:0-1596 GCA_964478145.1 uncultured Candidatus Saccharibacteria bacterium
ATTTTTTATGATACAATAAACGCAAATGTTAAAAGAACAATTGGAAAAAATAGGGTTGGCGGAGAAAGAGGCGAAGGTTTTCTTGGCTGCGCTTGAGCTTGGCTCAAGCGCAGTGCAGGAGATTGCCAAAAAGGCGGGCATAAACAGGGCGACGACCTATGTGATTATAGAAAAGCTGATGAAAAAAGGGTTGATGAGCTCGGTGGAAAAAGGGAAGAAGACTTATTTCCAGACGGAAGACCCGAAGCGATTATTGAAACTTCTGGAAGAGCAGGAAGAAGGCTTGAAAAGAAAAGAAGAAGAATTCAAAAAATATCTTCCGGAGCTGGAAACTTTATTCAACATCGCCGAAGAAAAGCCGAAGGTCAGGTTTTTTGAAGGAAAGGAGGGGTTAGAAACAATAAGAGAAGAATTTTTAAAAACAAAAGACAAACTCATAGAGGCTATTACTCCGGTTGATGAGTTGTTTGAATTGTTTCCCAACCATGCGAATAATTATTCGCCCAGAAGAATAAAAAGCAGAATTGCTTCAAAATTGCTATACACAAGCTCTAGGGGCGCTGTCTTTCCGTTAAAAGACGAAGAAAAATTAAGAGAAGCTAAGTTCATTCCCAAAGATAAATTTCCCATTCATTCTGATGTAGCTATTTTTGGCGACAAGGTTGCAATAGCATCTTTGAGAGGTAAATTAGTGGGGGTGATAATAGACGATAAGTCAATAACCCAAACAATGAGATCTTTATTTTATCTTGCGTGGGAAGCTGCGGATAAATATCAAAAATAAAAAACAGGGTCATCAAATATCAAATTGATGACCCTGGACAAACTACACACTTTATTTTAACAAATTAAATAAAAATGCGCCTTTTCATATTCCGCCGCCCATTTTAACAACTCCTTTCCTTTCGCCCCGAAACAGCATTTCGGGATTATTCAGACAAAGGTTTTTTCAAAAATTGCAAGGACGCCCTCGCTAAATAAAATAAAAATGTACAAACTAATGCCAGTATACACACAGCAAAATAAATGTCAAGCGAGGATAACAGTTTAAATCGGCGAATTAGCTGAATTGACCCAAAATTAAACATAGCAAACAAAAAGATGTTGTTATAAAACGGTTTAATAAAGCCACTTTTTGGCCACCTAAAGCAAAGAAATGTCAAAACCGCTTGACAAAATAATTCACTTGTGTATACTAGTGGGCAGATTGAAATTGAGAGGGCGCGAAGGCGAATAAATAGCTTCGGGATAATATGAAATATAATTTAGGCTTTGTAAGCCGATGTTCCCAAGAAGCGACGAGTTTGCTGGGCGTTTAAACAATCTGATGGAGCGCTTGCTCCTTCGGTGGTTGTGATAGGAGTAGATACTCATTGCCAGCGAAGGGGCAAGTGCCCACAGTACATTGAAAGTCGCCAAAATTCCTGGCGCTAGGCGGGAGGTTCAAGCCCCGTAAGTAAAACCAAAAGCGTGATGAACGCGATAGGTTCTACAAGGTAACCGGCCGAAAGGGATATGTTCCCCGAATAGGCCGCGATATCAATCTCCGTAAAACTGCGGAGTTAATATAGAAAGGCGAGCGAGAAAACGAAGTTT
>CAYZGS010000145.1:0-1595 GCA_964478145.1 uncultured Candidatus Saccharibacteria bacterium
GAAAACACCTTTTACCCCTCTTTAAATAAATAAAAAATCAAATTTTCTGTCCCTATTCAAATCACAAAACTTTAAATTACCACAAAAAGACAAAAAAATATTTCAGCTAACGTTCCTGCATAGCCGAAGTTGGCGGGTGGTATAATATCACGACGATAGGAGTGCCACCACCCGCCAATTTGGGCGAGCTCTTTCGAAAAAGAGCGAGCCGGCTATGCAGTGTTAGCTGATGTATTCCTTTTCTTTTCGACGATAGTCGTTTGTTTCAAAAAATTTTCAAATTTCTTTTCCCGTTTTGGGCGAAGGGCAGAGGGGAAATAAGTGATTTTTTAATATAGTCTTTTATAATCCATCGGATTAAAAATAAATCCGTAATTGTACCACCAAGATAAAATGGAACTTTATATCTGATAGAAACAATTAACTGGGTTTGTTCACCTATCCTCTCGACATTCATTGAAGAGTCAAATGTTATTCCAAATAATATGCCCGAATAGGCAACATGTTTTGTTTCTTGCCAATCCACGATCTTTTCTATGGATTTGAGCTTAATTGGGCCTAATTTCCCATACCATTCATAGGTTGCGCCAATACCTGTTAAATTTGGGGTGATAACTTTTCCGGCAACATATCCATAAACATATCTAGAAAAATTGTCGGGTTTAGTTATGAATTTCCATACATCTTCTATTCCAGCATCTAAAACAATGCTTTGAGTTATCTTACCCATAGTTATTTCTCTTTTTTTACGGACACAGCAATAAAAAATGTGCCTAAATTGAGATTTTCCACTTCAACATTTCCAAAAATTTCTTTCATTTTTTCCGGAATGTTTTTGGAAGGATCCCATGCCGCAAATTTTGAATAAATTAGTCTAACTAACGGGTTTAGGAATTTTAAAAATCCGGTAAAAAGGCGTGCATCGCAAACAACCAATTTTCCGTTGAGCCGAAGAGCGTCGTAGCACTTGTTGAGGGCTTTTTCCCAATCTGGAATAGCGCTGATTCCGAGGACACTAACAACGCCATCAAAATCTTTTTCAATTATTTCAAGCCGTGCTGCATCGCCTTGAACGAGTTTTATATTGTTCCAAGCATTGCCTTCAGCCAAATCTTTCGCGGCATTAAGCATTTCTTGGCTGTAATCAAACCCGAGGATAAAACCATCTTTGCTTACTGCCTCAACTAAGTAGTGAAAATTTCTGCCAGAACCACAGGCAACTTCTAAGACTTTATCACCTCTTTTAAGTTCGATTTTTGAAACCGCCTTGTTTCTTATGGTTTTGGCTCTTCCTAGGAAAGTAATAAAATCCTGTGCTCTATAAAGAGAGGAAAATCTTCCCCAAAAAGAATAAATTTTTTTTACATTTTCTAATTTTTTGTCGTTTGAATTATTTGGCATATTCTTATTTGTTGACTACGAATAACATAGTATTATATTTATAAATCGTTTTCGTGGCGGAGCGGAGAAAACACCTTATTCTAAATCTTTCTTTTTCTCTTCAAACTCTTTTTTGTCGATGTCGCCTTTTGCGTAGCGCTCTTTCAGAATTTCAAGTGGAGACTTATCTTTTCCGTGCATGTCATCGCCATGAT
>CAYZGS010000146.1:0-1085 GCA_964478145.1 uncultured Candidatus Saccharibacteria bacterium
TCGTCTGCGCCATTCACCCCCGCCTAAAGGCGGGGAACGCTGGCGCTTTGTTCGAACGGAATCCTCAGAGCGGCGAGTTTAGACGAGAAAGAAAGACGCAGTATGAGCGAAGCTAACAGTAGGAGCCTTTCTGCATATGATTATGCAGAAACCATTAAGGATTTCCTTAAGAAAATTAAATTCATATGATTTTCCGGTGGTCAATTTGGGGAGAACGCATATCGAAAAATATTGAGCTGCTTCGCTATAGTGTCCTTTCTTTCAAAAAACAGTTTGGAAGTGGTCATCAATACATTATTTATACGGACAATACTAGCTTCGTTTCAAAGCAGTTAAACGCAGGTGTGGATGTTAAAAAATTTCCTTCAGATAAGAACTTACGGTTTTGTATTACTTCTAAGGCAACGTGGCTGAAGTGGTGCCCTTCACCGAGATTGGATGTTAACCATGTTGAATTTTATGTAGATTCTGACATATTTTTGTTGAAATATCCCAAAGAGATTGATCCAATTTTGTCAAACCCCAAAATAAAATTTGCCATCATGGATGAATTTTCTGGCCAATCCTATCAGCATGGCGCGATGCGTAAAAAAACCACTTCAGACACGCCTTTTGTAAATGCCGGATTTTTTATGCAGAAAACGGGGCATGATATTTCCGATGATTTGACCAAAGAATTTGAATGGTGGCAGAAGAATATAAAGTATGATGAACAAACTCACCATGATGAACAAGGAGCATTGGCAGTCGCGCTTACAAAATACTTGATAAATGACGAATTATTTATTTTGCCGAAAAAGAAGTACGTGCTCATTAGTGAAACTTCAAATGCCAGCATAGAAAACTTAGACAATGTGACATTATTCCACGCTACTTATCCAACCCATCCCGCATTTTATAAGTTTAAATATATATTAGATGAGATTTTATCTGACCAGTTAAAACCAAATTTTGGAAATGCCAAATGAACACATGAAGATAAATAATGTTGTAGCAATTCTTATGTCGGTGAGGGACGAGGAGTCGTATATTGATTTGAATATTTCGTACCACCTTGATCTCGGTTTTGATTATATATTCATTGC
>CAYZGS010000146.1:1095-1582 GCA_964478145.1 uncultured Candidatus Saccharibacteria bacterium
TAATCACTGTTCAACCGACAAAACGAATGAGATAATGGACTCATATAAAGACGATTCGAGAGTGATTGTAATTGAGGAAAAAGATCCAATTTTTAACCATGCAAAAATTGCAAATAAATTGCTTAATTATGCTAACATAAACTACAAAATTGATTGGTTTATTTTTTTGGATGCTGACGAATTTCTTTCAATAAAGGATGAAACTGTCAAGAATTTTACGGCCCGTTTAGAGAAGAATGATATTCCTTATGCAACCATTGGTTGGGCGAATGCGCTGTTTGATCACACGCTCTCTGATTACACATGTTCTCCGGTACATGCAATAAACACGACGAAATATTATTATCCGTGGCCAGAGAAAACATGGCAAGAATATGGCCACTTTAGGAAAGCCATAGTAAAAAATCATAAAAATATTGAGATCGTCGTAGGAGGACACTATGTAAAAACTGAAAATAATCCTAAATTTTTTGGTGAATACAACCGG
>CAYZGS010000147.1:0-1556 GCA_964478145.1 uncultured Candidatus Saccharibacteria bacterium
AACGACTTTTTTTCTTGGAGTTTTGCTGAAAAATGTCATTGGTTATATTATAACATCGCGCTTTTGATGGTAAAGATCCAAAAACAAGTCCGCCAAAACCACTAAAATTATTGCGAACATTCCGAACGATAGAATTTCGAAATTGGGCGAACTGCCGAAAAGGAACGGCCCGTAACTGAAGAAAGAAATAAGTTGCATACCTATGGGAATGAAGAAATACCGCGGAAAATAAAAAGCATAAACTATGGAAAAAATATCAGCCGGTAAAAAATATCTCTCATGCATCCTCGGCAATAAAAACGGCACGGCGGAAAGTAGAGCCAAAGAAATCTTAATAATATGATCGCCGCTTATTGCATCCCTTTTCTTGTAAACAATAAAAATAAAAGCGCAAACCGCAGCGGCGGAAAATAAAATGCCAATACGGGAAAAAGTTAAGAAGTCGCCTTGAGGAAACCATTGGTAAATCGTAGGCGCGTTAAGCGCAAGCGAGGAATAATTTTTTGCCTGAAAAAAATATATTGAAAATGCATCCGTCCACGGCCTTCCTATAATAACACTCGGAATAACGGACAAAAAGAAAACTGCGGGAATTATAAAAAAACCAGCTAAACGCAATCTCTTTTTTAAGAAAAAAATAATATATATCGGGAAAAGAAAAACAGCTTGAAGTTTAAACGATATGGAAATCCCATACATTATAAAAGAAAGAGCGTCTTTTCCTTTTGACAAAAAATATATAGAAGCTAGGAGAAAAGCGGAATAAATTATGTCGCACTGCCCCCAATATGAACCGTTAAGGATAATTGTTGGAGCGAACAAAACAGCGGAAAAAGAAAAAACGGACACCGTTTCATTTTTGTATTTTCTCTCAACCAATTTAAAGGCAAAAAAAGCGGCGACGAAATCAAAAGATACTGATATTATTTTTACGGCATACAAACTTCCCATAGGCAGATAAGAAAACAGCGTAAGCAAATAGAGATATGGAGGATTGTAATCGCTAAAGTTACGACTCAGCGCTTTATACCCCCCGTTTGTTTTTATTAATTCATGCCACCCCTTAAGGAAACTGCCATAATCTCCGGATTGAAAATCAAATAAATAATATCTGATGGCAACCGCAAAAATAACCATAATGAGGGCAAAGACGGCATTGTCTCTTTTTTTAATTTTAAGGACGCGCTTCAAAAGAAAATAAATAGCAAAAGAACAAAGCAAAACAATCAAGATAAAAACAGTTGTAAACATTTTTATATTCGTTTGTAATAATACGCAAAAATCTTATACTACTCATATTATAATAACATATTTTTAATATGAACCCGCTTATATCGCTTGTCGTGCCAATATTAAACGAGGAAGAAAATATCCGCGAGTTATACGAAAGATCCAAAAAAACGCTTGAAACAATCGGCTCGCACGAGATTATCTTCGTAAATGACGGAAGCCGAGACAGAACTCTTGAAAAAATATTAGAACTCGCCAATAAAGATAGGAATGTCAAAATTATTGATTTTTCCAGAAATTTTGGCATCAAACCGCCATAACCGCCG